>MAXT01000083.1:0-1066 GCA_001751225.1 Desulfuromonadales bacterium C00003107
AACCGTCCTTACGCTTATATACTGGTATAAACTGCCGATTAATACGGATTATTGTTTTAGCACCGTATCCTCATACGAAATCTCGTGCTGCACCAAATCCTTGCTCTGCATCCATTGTAGAACTTCCTCGTACTTATCTTCTGGATAGGACTGTGGCGGAAGATAGGTAGCAATTTTATAGTCCGCAGCTATCTCTTCCGGAATACGCGTCTTTTCCACGAGCAGCGTCCGGTAAATCTCAGGATTAGCGTTTATCCTTGATACTGCTTCACAGTAAGCATCTAAAAACTTATCCACACTCTCTGGATGCTTTTCTATGAAGTCGCCATTGAATACTATGACTGTCTGTGATACGCTTCTGTTAAGCATAGCATCGGAGATAACTAAATTAGCACCTTTATGTACCGCATAACTCGCTAAAGGCTCTGGTAGCGTGGCTGCATCTATCTCGTTGTCGAGCAACATCTGCATTCGTATCGGTACTTTCTTTACCTCTATCTTCTTCGATTGCACATCGCCAAGTAAAGCATCGGTTATGTATTCTATTATCGTATTGCTTGAGATTGCTATNNCCTTCTAAATCTTCGACTGAGCTTATGTTCGACTGCGGACTGGCGATAATAGCGAACCGCATCTTATCTGCCGTCTCTTGCAATTCCAGGCTGACGATTTTTACGTCATAACCTGCATTCCGTAACAACAGTGCTCCCACAGGGTCGTTCTCGCCTGCGTCTATTTCACCGGCGGTTAAAGCAGCATCACGTTCCATAGCACTCATAAAAGGCACTATCACCACATTTAACCCGTGGTTTGTGAATAACCCCTCCTCATCAGCCACGTAATACGGTAAAGTTGCTTCATCCGGCATGACGCCCAACTTTATCGTTAGTTCTTCGCTTTCCTTGTAACCTTCTTGTGATATGCAACCTGAGCACCCCGCAACGACAATTAAAGTTATCAACGCAATGGTTATTCCTTTTCGCATCCAATCACCCCTACACTATTAATGCGTAAGCTACGTTCGATATTTAAATATGTCCTTATCATCCCGTTTTATCTGTTTTCG
>MAXT01000083.1:1089-2192 GCA_001751225.1 Desulfuromonadales bacterium C00003107
TACAAGAATGCCGATTTGTTTTACCGATTAGCTATGTTGCAATTAAACCCTTTTAGAAACGTGCACCTCTAACAGTCCCTTTGCTAAAGCTTCTTTTTCCACGTAGCGTCTTATTAAATTAAAGTACGAAGAAAGGTTCACGCATAAGCGTATTTCACGAAATCTTCCACATTTTCCTTGAACTCCGCATGTGTACCAGGCGATATAGTTGGCCTCACGTTCTTGATGGCCGCGTCAAAGTGCTTCTTCCCTATTAATACGTTCTGTATAGCTTCTTTCACCTGCTCTTCACTTATCCCTGAAGTAATAAACTCACGTAATGCATTCATTACCGCCTCTTTAACGATCGCGCATATATCCGCACCGACATACCCCTCTGTCCTTTCTGCAAGTACATCCACATCCACATCCGCTCCTATGGGCTTTCCTTTCAGATGTACCTCAAATATCTTCTTCCGCTCTTCTTTATCCGGCGGTTGGATGTATATCAACCGGTCAAGCCTTCCTGGTCTTAGTAACGCGGAATCTACCATGTCCGGTCTGTTTGTAGCCCCTATGACTATTACCTCTTTCAGCTCCTCTAAGCCATCCATCTCGGTTAACATCTGCGAAACTACCCGCTCTGTTACGTGAGCGTCAGAACCCGCACCTCGCACCGGTGTAATCGAATCTAGCTCATCTAAGAAAATGATACACGGAGCAGCCTGTTTCGCCTTCCTGAAAATCTCACGAACCGCCTTCTCGGATTCACCCACCCATTTTGAGAGCAGTTCGGGACCCTTTATACTTATAAAATTCGCTTCGCTCTCGTTCGCCACTGCTTTTACCAGCATTGTCTTCCCGGTGCCCGGCGCTCCAAACAGAAGGATACCTCTCGGTGGTTTTGAATTCAAATGAGCAAAAGCGTCAGGGTATTTAAGCGGCCATTCCACAACCTCCTTCAATTCCTGTTTCGCACGTTCCAAGCCGCCTACGTCGTCCCATTTAATATTTGGCACTTCTACAAAGACCTCTCTTAGTGCAGAAGGTTCTGTGTTCTTTAACGCTTCACTGAAATCTTCTTTTGTTACTTTCAGCTTGTCCATTACTTCCTGTGGTATCTC
>MAXT01000083.1:2204-2620 GCA_001751225.1 Desulfuromonadales bacterium C00003107
GTGACGTTTGCAAGCTCCTTTAAATTTACGTCCTCGGCCAGCGGCATCCCCCGCGTATGTACCTCCAATACCTCCTCTCGGCCATGCCTGTTCGGGATGCCTATCTCTATCTCACGGTCAAAACGACCTCCCCTTCTCAACGCTTCATCCAGTGCATTTGGTCTATTCGTAGCGCCGACTACCACTACCTGCCCTCTCGATTCCAGACCGTCCATCAAAGAGAGAAGTTGCGCTACTACTCTTCTCTCCACTTCGCCCGTTGTATCTCCTCTCTTCGGTGCAATGGAGTCCAATTCATCAATAAACAGAATAGAAGGTGCTGTTTTACTACAATCCTCAAATATGTCACGCAGGTGTTGCTCACTCTCACCATAAAACTTGCTCATTATTTCGGGACCTGAGATGGAATAGAAATT
>MAXT01000084.1:0-2221 GCA_001751225.1 Desulfuromonadales bacterium C00003107
ACGTACAACAGAAGTTTTGGGTGAAAATGGGATACCCGTGCCGAGGATTGTGCCAGAGGAAGAGAGAGAAGAAGAGGGGGCAAAGGGTGCGTATGTGAAGAAGCCGAGATATGGATGTGCCTCGGAAGACGTTTTTATAGTGAATGGAAGAGAGACTTACGAGGCTGATAATAATCAGGACTATATCGTAACGGAATTTATAAAAGGGGAAGATATAAGTAGCAGCTTAGTAGTTGGTACTTCTTCTGTGTTACCGCTGACGATAAACAAGCAACTTATAAGAGTGGATGGAGGAAGGCTACACTACGAAGGCGGGGAAGTCCCCTTTTTTATGGACGAAGAAGCCGAGAAGGAGGTAATACGTATAAGTAAGAAGGTTGCAGCCGCGCTTCACTGCAAAGGATATGTAGGGATAGATTTTGTATTTGGTGAAGATGGGAAGGCATACGTTGTGGACGTAAATCCAAGACCCACAACCTCTGTGGTCGGTATAGCAAAGGTACTAAAGTATGAGATAGCGGATTTGATATTGAGAGCGAAATTTGGCACTTTGCCACGAGAAGTAAAAACCGAGGGACATTTTATTTTCAAACTCTCTTAGCATAGGATAGAGGAAAGCTTTATCGAATAACGGGAAAATGTTTGAGAGATGAGTAAGAGAGGCGAAATACGAGGTATAGCAAAGGATACTATGGAGTTCATCATGGAAGTGAGCAAATCCAATTATCCGCGGGAATTTATCGGTATGCTGAACGCTGATGGAGATCTCATAACTGATGTCTTTTTCCTTCCTGGTACACGCTCATCCAATGTAAATGCGGTTATACCCTTGTGGATGATGCCAACGGGTCTCAGTTATGTGGGTTCTGTTCATAGCCATCCGCATCCCGCCGCGGAGAGACCGTCTGAAGAAGATTTGGTAATGTTTTCCAGAACAGGAAATTGTCATATCATTACTTTTTATCCTTATGCCGCTGATGATTGGCGGTGTTATGATTCAAAAGGGGAAGTAAGAGAGTTGGAGATAGTAGAGAGGGTTTTAGAGGAAGAGACATGGTAAGGGTTTTAGCAACAGGAACGTTTGATATACTTCATCCAGGGCATTTGCTTTATCTTGAGGAGGCGAAGAAACTGGGCGATGAACTCTTTGTTATTGTTGCGAGGGATGTGACCGTGAAGAAGAGAAAGAGAACACCGATAATACAGGAGGAGCAGAGGTTGAAGATGATTTCTGCACTGAAAATGGTAGACAAAGCGATGNNTGGGTAGCGAAAAGGATATGTATGAACTTTTATATAGCATAAAACCTGATGTGGTAGCAATAGGTTATGACCAAGCTTTCGATGAAGAGGCGTTGGAGAAGGAACTCAGAAAGCGAGGATTCAACTCGGAAGTGGTTCGTATAAAGAAGCACAACTCAAATGCGTTTTGTAAAGCTGAGGAGATAATAAAGTATATATGGGAATTAAGGAAGGGATAAAAATGGAAGAAGAGCAAGGATTGACTCGAATAGGGGTATCTCTTCCCTCTAACCTGTTGAATAAGTTTGACGGGATAATAAGGGGAAGGGGTTATTCATCGAGATCTGAGGGGATAAGAGATGCAATCAGGGCTTATATCATAGAGTACGAATGGATGGAACGCGAAGAGGGTGAGGAGATAGGGACCATAACCTACCTTTATGACCACAGCCAGAGGGGTTTAGGCGATGAGCTAACAGATGCACAGCATCATTACCTGGGTATGATAAAAACGGCGACACACATCCATCTCGATGAGGAAAATTGCTTTGAAGTAGTAGTGATGCGTGGCGAGGCGAAGAAGATAAAGGAACTTGCAGAGGACATAATGAGTTTGAAGGGCGTAAAACACGTGAAACTGACGACTACGCATGGAGGGATATAGGTACAATGGAACTACAGGATATGATAAAGAAGGGAACGACCACCGTAGGTTTAATATGCGAGGGTGGTGTAGTGCTGGCGAGCGAGAGGAGAGCGACGATGGGGTCTTTTATAGCATCTAAAGCGGCGAAGAAGATTTATCTGGTGGATGATAGAATAGGTATGACCACCGCGGGTATAGTGGGAGATGCACAAACATTGGTTCGGGCAATGTCGGTAGAAGCAAGGCTTTATAAGATAAGACGGCAAGAGCCACTGAGCGTAAAAGCACTGACAACGCTGTTATCCAATGTACTGAGTGGACAGCGAATGTTTCC
>MAXT01000084.1:2335-3206 GCA_001751225.1 Desulfuromonadales bacterium C00003107
GTGCTTGAGGACAGGTATTCAAAAGATATGTCTATCGAAGATGGAGTAGCGCTTGCAATACAGGCACTGCATTCCGCAATGAAAAGAGACAGTGCCTCGGGTGAAGGGATGGAAGTAATGGTCATAACAAAGGAGAAGCAAGAGGAAATAAGTGGAGAGAAGATAAAAGAAATAAGAAGTTCTTTTAATTGATTTTTTTGTCTTTGACTTTTGTTGATGTTGATTCATTAAATCGTGAAGGCATGAAATAGGGATGTAGCAGAGAGATAAGAAACAAAAAGTAGAGCGGGTTTAAGGTAGATTAGTAGAAGGATAAGGAGAGACAATGCCAGCAGAAGCGACGCTTTTAGCGTTAAAGCGACGGATAACGGAATTATTGCCGCCAGATGTAAGCGTAACCGGCGTGGAATTTGAAGGTCCCGAGTTGGTCCTGTATACTGAGGACACGCAGAGGTTCGTTGACGACGGCGCTTTAGTTAGAACTTTAGCGAAGGAGCTGAAGAAGCGGATTTCCGTCAGACCCAGCAGTGACATTTTGATGGATCCAGAGAAGGCATCTAAAGCGATTCATGAGATTATACCGGAAGAAGGCGGAATAAAGGACATTTACTTCGACATGGACAAAGCCGAGGTGATAATAGAAGCGGAAAAGCCGGGTTTGGTGATAGGCACACACGGCGCAACACTAAGAGAAGTAGCGAAAGAGATAGGATGGCGNNATCAGAGCACCGCCCATACAATCGCCAATAATAAAGAGCATAAGACGGTATTTACGGGAAGAGAGCGATTTCCGAAAGAGTTTTTTGAAGAAAGTAGGCAGGAGGATATATAGAGATAAGTCAAAGGAAGATGAATGGCTGCGTATAACCGC
>MAXT01000085.1 GCA_001751225.1 Desulfuromonadales bacterium C00003107
GCGTAGCGGTTGCAGATCGAACTCTTTGGCGGCGACCACATTCCAGGTTGCGAAGGGACGTCGCAGGTCGCTGTAGCTTCGATAGCTGCCATTGTCGGGAAGTTGCAGTTCGGTGCTGGCAAAATCTCGAATGCGGGAAAACTCCCGCAGTTGTTCAGCCAGTTCGTCGGGGGTGGCAGGGTCGGAGAGGAGTGTGGCGATGGGGGTTCGCCCGGTTAGCAGGGCCAGATGTCCCTGAGTGCAGTGGGCATAATAGCCCAGTTGACTGCAGCCGGCCAAGATCATCAGGCCAACTAGTATTGAAAAGCTTCTGGCCAGTCTTTTGGGTTTCAGCTTGTTCTCCTAAAGTAAGAGCGCAAACCTGGGTCTGTAAGGTGGAAGCAAAAATCCCCGGCCATAAGCCGAGGATTTTTAAGGACTGCTATTCGTTGGCCGCTTTTGGACAGCCGCCGCAACCTTTGCCCGCTGCTGCGGATGAGCAGGCTGGCTTGGCTGCGGATTTTGAATAACCCTGTTGGTACCAGCCGCTGCCCTTAAGGGCAAAAGCTGTTTGGGAGATTAGTTTGTTGACCGGGCCGCCACAGGCTTGGCATTCGGTCAGCGGATCGTCGGAAAATTTTTGTCTGGCTTCAAAAACCAGACCGCACTCTTCGCATTGGTACTCGTACATCGGCATGGGGCCACCTCCAGTTTTTTATCGTCGCTAATCTAACCACTTACCTTCTGCTTGTCAAGGGGCCACGATGCCGTTCGAGGGCTTTCGGGGGTGATTTGCAAGTTTTTTGTTGCCAAGAAGTGACGAAGCCGTGGTATAAAGAAAAGCTAATCATACCAGCTGTCGGGCTACCTCTACCGGTCAACGCTTTTGCGCCGTATTTCCAGCCCGCCGACCGGCTCCTTTTTGCGCCAGGTTGTCAGGGTGGGAAGATGAATTCCTCGAGTCTAACAGAACAAAGGGTTTCGCGCTGTTGGTTGCTTCTAGTGGTGTGCTGTCTGTTTTCCGGCCTGCTGGCAGGCATTGGGCCGGCTGCGGCAGCGACGGCGCCGCTCTCCCTCGGTCACGACACCGAACGGTACGAGGTCGGTCCCCATCTAGAAATACTGGAAGATGCCAAGGGGCAGTGGGCCATCGGCGATGTCGCCCAACCCGCTTTCAACGCAGCATTCTCGCCGATCCATTCCTCTACCGTTAATCGCGGTGTCAGTTCTTCTACCTATTGGGTGCGATTTTCACTCTGCCAGCTGCCGAGCAGCGCCTCTGTCCAGTCCCGAAAAATTCCCTGGTTGCTCGATATCGGCTGGCCCTTTTTTGATCAGGTCGATGCCTATCTGGTCGCCGATGCATCGTCCCAAACTCCACCAACGATCGTGCCGGTGCCTTTTTACAATGTTTTTCGTCCCATCGGCGGTCGCCTCTCTGAAAGCCAGGGGCTGTTGGCCCGGCTGCCAAAGCTTTCTCCTGCCGAACAGACGATTTATCTGCGTTTGCGCCCCGAGGGGGTCTTTTTTCTCTATCCGGTGATCTGTACCGTCAAAAGCTATCTGGAGACTTCGGCGCTGCGGATGCTCTGGTTTGGTCTCTATTTGGGGCTTTTGCTGGCCCTGTTGCTCTACAACTTGTTTCTTTACTTTTGCCTGCGTGATCGTAGTTACCTTTGGTATGTGACCTCCATTGCAGCGATTGGGGTGTACTTTCTGGGAATCAACAGGCTGACCTTCGAATTCCTCTTCGACCATCCGCCGACCACGGTCTTGCGCCTCAGTTTAGTGGCTCTGGCCGCCAGCTTGATCGCTCTGGTGTTGTTCGCCCGTTCTTTCTTGCAAACCAAGGCACGGGCACCGCAGGCCAACCGCGCCATGCAAGGGCTGCTGCTTCTGTTGCTGGCCGTTTTGCTGCAAGTCCCCTTTATGTCCATGGCCTACCTCAACCGCTGTTATCTGGTGGTCGGCGGTCTGGTGCCCTTTGCGCTTGTCACCGCTTCTGCGGTCTGTTGGTGTCGAGGCTATCGTCCGGCTCGCTTTCTGGTTTTGTCCTGCGGGCTTTACGGGGCTTGCGGTATTGTCTATGCCCTGACCTTTATGGGTTGGCTGCCTTTTAACGATGCAACGTTTCACAGTTTTCAGATCGGTTCCGCTCTGGAGGCAATTTTCCTGTCCTTTGCCCTGGCCGATCGCATTAATCTGTTGCGCCAGGAGCGGGAGCAGCTGAGTCATAGTGAACGGCGTCATAAGGAGTTGGCAGTAACCGACGGTCTGACAGAGCTTTACAACCGCCGATATTTTGAAGCGCAGATCGATCTTGAGATCGAAGGGGCGGATCGCCTCGGTCATAAACTGACCCTGATGATGCTGGACGTGGATAATTTCAAGGCGTTCAATGATTGTTACGGCCATCAGGTGGGTGATCGAGTGTTGGCCACTCTGGGCACAATCTTGCTGTCCTGTGTGCGGGACAAGGATGTGGCTTGCCGCTATGGTGGCGAGGAATTCACCATTATTTTGCCGGGTGGGCAGAATTCCACGGCTGTGGAAATCTACGAAAGAATCAACGGCGAACTCGCAGCCCATCGGGTCGGATCGGAAGGACGGGACGCCGGGCAGATAACCATGAGCATCGGTGTGGCGGAACATCTGCCGGGCGAACCAGCGGTGAATCTGGTGCGCCGCGCCGACCAGGCTCTATACGAAGCCAAGGCTCGAGGCAGAAACCAGATTGTCATTGCCAGCCGAGAACCGGAAGCGGCCTTTTTCTCCTGTTTCGATTCCCCATCGTCAAGCACTCAACCCCATCTCTAGTTGTTGGCCCAGGTCTATTTTTATGGATTTCCAGCCCGTGCTGCTTCTTGTCTGGTCTTAGCTGATATGGTTCCAGGAGCTACTGTTGGTGAAGTGCAACATGTAGGGCCACTTGAATAGCCCTTTGTATCGCCTGCTCCTTCTTTTCCCTTTCCACCTTCTCGCTTCGACTACGATCTGCCAGCACTGCGCAGATGCAGGCCGCGGCAAAGCCATAGACCCCAGCCATCTTGAACAAGGTACCCGCTTCCATTTCATAGTTGATAATGTTGAGTTGGCGATATTCCTCGGTGATGCCTTGCAATCGCCGTAACAGGATAGGGTTCGCTGACGATTGGGATCGTTCCTGTCCTTCGTAAAAGGTGTCCACAGAAGCGGTGATCCCGAGATGCCAAGGCACATCGAGTGTGCGAGCCGCTTCGACCAGGGCGACGGTGAGAAAGGGATCGGCTACCGCCGGATATTCGAGAGGGGCAATATCCTCGGCAGCCCCTTGGCGGCAGAGGGCCGCTCGACTGATGACTATCCCGCCGGTTGTTACGTTGTCAGCGATGGCGCCGCAGGTGCCGACTCGAATCATCTGGCGAATGCCGACCTGATAGAGTTCGTTGACCACGATGCTCAGTGACGGTCCGCCCATGCCGCTGGTGGCGATCAGCAGAGGGCGATTATTTGACAGGCGAACTAGATAGCTGTTCAGGCCACGTTGTAAGGACAGAGTTTTGAGCAGCGTCACTCCCGGTGTTTGCTCGGCCATCTGGCGGCTGCGTTCGGGGTCGCCGCAGAGCAGGGCCATGAGTGGGGGCGATTCCCCTAAATCCTGCTGGCTAAAACCGATATGGTAGAGAGGTTCGGTCATCATGTCTTTTGATCCTGTCGTCGGTTCACCGAAAAAGCCATCGGTAGCAAAGAGGTAAGAGAGCTCTCCAGACGTTGGTCGCTTTGACATAGGGAAATAATAACGGCCTCGGCAGCGAATTCCTGTAGAACTTGTCGACAGGCGCCACAGGGAGGAGTCGGAGTGGCCGTCGGAGTATAGATGGCCAGGGCGACGATCCGTTGCTGCCCCTGAGAGACGGCGTTGAACAGGGCGACCCGTTCGGCGCAGCAGGACAGACCCAAAGAGGCGTTTTCCACGTTGCAGCCTGTCACGATCTGTCCGCTGTCAGTCAACACTGCCGCCCCGACTGGAAAGTTACTGTAGGGGGCATAGGCATATCGACAGGCTTGACGGGCTGCATCCTCAAGAGCTGTTTTTTGTGCTGGATTCAGATTTTTCATCGTGGCGTCACAGGCTCCCTTTAGCGCCGCTGCCAGCGCAGCCAGAGGCCAAGCAGTTTTTGCAGTCTGGGGGTCAGGCGGCTACGGTTATACGCATCGGCGAGCTTTTTCATCACCTCGGCTTGGGTCGGGTAGGGATGCAGGGTGCGGCCGATAGCTGCCAGGCCGATGCCACTGGTGATGGCAAGGGCC
>MAXT01000086.1 GCA_001751225.1 Desulfuromonadales bacterium C00003107
GATCCATTATTGACAAGGCGCTAGCTCTGGAACAAGGCGCCGATACCATTCCCGTCGATTTTGAACACTATCAGTGGAAAAATGCGGGCGAAAAGGCACCGCGGACCAAGCTTGCTGCTGTAACTTACTTTGCCCCGTGGGACTGGGTGGTAGGGGCCTCGTTATACGAGGATGATCTTAAGGGTGCACGTGATCAGGTAGAGGCCGGTTTGACCGGAATGGTTCGCTGGGTAGTTCTACTGGCGCTCGTCGTGGTGGCTGTTGCCGCGGCTGGCAGCTATCTGTTGGCTCGCGGTATCAGCACGCCTCTCAAGGCGGCAGTGACCATGATTACTGACCTGGAACGGGGTCAGCTTGATCGGCGACTTAATCTACAGCGCAAGGATGAAATCGGTCAGATCGCCGATGCCATGGATGGCTTTGCCGACAATTTGCAGAGCGAGATTTTGACTGCATTTCAAAAACTGGCCAAAGGTGATTTCACCTTTCAAGCGAAGGGTCTCATCGCGGTTCCTCTGGCTCAGGCCAACAGTAGCTTGCAAGAGGTCATTACGCGCGTGCAGACTGCCGCTCAGGAGATTTCTGGCGTCGCTTCCCAGGTCGCCGACTCTAGCCAGATTTTATCCCGAGGCGCTACCGAGTCGGCTGCATCTCTGGATCAGGTTACTTCGTCGATGGCCGAATTGACGACGCAGACCAAAACTACCGCCGATAACGCCGGTCAGGCCAACCAGTTATCGAATACAGGTAAAGAAGCAGCAGTTCAAGGCCGCGAGTTAATGGACGACATGGTCGGTGCCATGAAGGAAATCGATCAGGCCAGCGCCGACATTTTTAAGATCAACAAGGTTATCGACGAAATTGCTTTCCAGACCAATTTATTGGCTCTCAATGCAGCCGTTGAGGCCGCCAGAGCTGGCCAATATGGTAAGGGCTTCGCGGTGGTGGCTGAGGAGGTGCGCAATCTGGCATCCCGCAGTGCTAAAGCAGCCAAGGAAACCGCCGAACTGATTGAAAATGCCATAGAGAAAACCCAAAATGGCGGCCAGATTGTCGATCAAACTTCAATCGCTCTGGCCGAGATTGTCGAGAATGCGACCAAGGCGACAGACTTGATTGGCGAAATTGCTAAGGCCAGCAGCGGCCAGTCGACGGGCATTAACCAGGTTCATCAAGGCCTGAATGAGATCGATCAGGTAACCCAGAGAAATACCGCCAGCGCCGAAGAAAGCGCCGCCGCCGCCGAACAATTGTCGAGTCAGGCCGCTGAGCTGTTACATATGTTGCAACAGTTCAAAGTCCGTGAAAATAATTCAAATGTAGAAGTCGCAGCCTTGCCGTCCACGGAAGTTGTTTTCTCCGCCAGTTTGTAAGGGCCGCTAGACGTCAGCATTTATTCGCTTTTTGTGTGGTTAGGGGGATCCGTTCTGTTCGGGTCCCCCTTGGTTTTTGGCGTCGAATCTGTTATTTAATGGGGCAACTTAAGTCGCATTTGGATACTCGCTGAAAGCAGGCAACAGAGCTCAAAGATAGTTGTCATAAGCACGGCTTGTTTGAAGCGAGGTACAGATCATTGGTTGTCCTATTTGGCGGTATCGGCGGCGCATCTGCTGATCGCCCCCTTGAGAGTGGTTATGAAGACCTATTATCTGGAATTTCGTGCTCAGGAAGCCGTGGGCGAGGCTAGCGATAGCTTGGCTGAAGAAAAACTGGTTCGTTTCTGGGTCGTCGACCGTGATCCGGACGGTGCTCTGCGCCGCGCCCATCATTATCTGGTACAAAATGGATGGAAGCCAGACGGTCTGGAGCGAGCGCCGGAGGAAGTACTGGAGCAGCAGACAGATATCGACAATGAAGATGCGGCCTGCTACGAACAGGCTCAGCGCCACGGTATATCCATGACGGTGGTCGACTGAGTTCCCCCAAGCCTGCTTTGGACAAACTAGGAGGGTGTCGGACTTGCCATAAACCGACTGCAAAATCGTCTGATCAGCCCATATTTCCGATAACTTTCGCCAAATAGTCCTGCTATTCGCTCTCAAATTCTCGAAAATCTGGCCTCGAACATCCAAATTTTCGTTTCGGCCCGTTAAGTCCGACACCCTCCTAGGCTCCCTGTTTCGGTTGAAAACAGGTTTTTTTTGTTGTTTTCTTCAGGTAGTTTGCGGTTGAATCGGCTTCGCATCCGGTTTAGGCTAGGCCCGATAAGCATCTTCTTTGAGAGGGCCGGTAAAAGGACCTCGTCAATAAAATTTATAGAGTTGTATAAGGAGAATTCATGGCAGCGAAATTGCTGGAAGGAAAAGTGGTCGCTGAAGCGGTGCTGGAAGATGTTGCCAGCCGCGTTGCAGTGATGAAAGGCCGAGGTGTCACTCCCGGACTCGGGACCATTCTGGTTGGCGATGATGGTCCAAGTGTCAGTTACGTCAATAAAAAACGTGAAACCTGCAAGTCGGTAGGGATCGCTTCGTTCCATATTGAAATTCCGGCCAGTGCCAGTCAGGCTGATTTGCTGGCGGCGGTCAGGGATTTTAACGACAGCCCTGACGTCGACGCTTATATCATTCAGTATCCCCTGCCCGGCGGTTTCGACTTCAACGAAGCCCTGTTGATGATGGATCCCGACAAAGATGCTGACGGCTTGCACCCGGTCAATCTGGGTCGCCTGGTACTGCAGGAACCGGGGCCAGTACCTTGTACGCCGGCGGGTATTCAAGAGATGCTTAAGCACTATCAGATTGCCGTGGAAGGCAAGGAGGTGGTGATCATCGGTCGCGGTCCGACCTTGGGCCGTCCCTTGTCCCTGCTCATGACTCTCAAGCAGCCCTTTGCTAATGCCGCTGTGACTGTGGTCCATTCGGGTATCGCCGACCTGGGATCCTATACCCGGCGAGCCGATATCGTCATCGCTGCAGCGGGTTGCCCGGGCATCGTGCAGCCGGACATGGTACGGCCGGGGGCGGTGGTGATCAGCGGCGGCATCAGTTGGGAAGGGCGTAAATTATTGCCCGACGTGGCTGAAGAGGTCGGCGAAGTGGCCGGCTGGATCACTCCCCGTCTCGGCGGGGTCGGCCCGACCACGGTGGCTATGCTGCTGCGCAATACCATGCTGGCCGCGGAACGGCGCTTAAGTTGATCTCGCGATGTTGAACTATTTCGTAGCTGCTTCATGTTAAAACGATCTGAAAACGCTCGCACTCACAAGTAGTGCGGGCGTTTTTGCTTGTCCCTTTTAATTCAGCAGAAAAAATATTGTCTGCTCTGGCGCCGGGAGATTTATGCGCTATAGTATGCCGCTGTTGTGCTCGAAAATGT
>MAXT01000087.1 GCA_001751225.1 Desulfuromonadales bacterium C00003107
TCGTGAGATTAGCGGCAGGATTGTCATTGACGGGCTTTTATTTTTTCTTCTCTCGGCCGCTTGTCTGACCGGGGTTCACACCCAGGATCTAAAAGCGCTCCCTGCTTGTTGGAGGTTTTTTGCCGAATCAATGTTTATACATGTTGCGAGAGTGGCGGAATTGGCAGACGCACTGGATTTAGGATCCAGCGGGTAACTCCGTGGGGGTTCGAGTCCCCCCTCTCGCACCAAATCTTCGCTGGTTATTTTCATAACATAGCGCGGTTACAGGTTTTATTAATAGAGGGCCAGTGCTTTCAGGGCAGTTAGGCCGCTGAACATTTATCCATTTATCCTGTGAGGTAGTAGTAATGAATGTGAAGGTTGAAGATATTAGCAGTGTAAAGAAACAACTTTCCTTTGAGGTACCAGCCGCCCGGGTCGACGAAGAAATCGAGTCAGCCTATAAGGACCTTGCCAAGACCGCCAAAATTAAGGGTTTTCGTCAAGGCAAGGTACCCCGGCCAGTTCTCGAGCGTCATTATGCTGCCAGTGTTGAGTCTCAGGTTGTGGAACGACTGGTGAGCGATAGCTATTTCAAGGCTCTTAAGGATGAAAAAATTCTGGCCGTATCCGGTCCCGAGATTACTGACGGCGGTATTCTTGAAAAGGGTAAGGCTTATACCTTTCTGGTCCAGGTAGAGGTTCAGCCTGAAGTGGCAGCCAAGGACTACCTTGAACTGCCCCTAAAGAAAGAAACCTTTAAGGACGATGAGACTTTGGTGGGGGCTCGCCTTGAAGAGATGCGCCTCGGCAATGCCAAGGTTGAAACGACCGATCGTGAAGAAGCCCAATCCGGCGATACGGTCATTATTGACTTCGAGGGATTTATTAATGGCGTCGCCTTTGAAAACGGTGCAGCCGAAAATCACTCTCTCGACCTTGGCTCCAACAGCTTTATCCCTGGTTTTGAAGAACAGTTGGCCGGGATGAAGCTGGGCGAAGAAGGAGAAGTTACGGTAACCTTTCCACTCGATTATGGTAAGAAAGATCTAGCAGGCCAGGATGCGACCTTCAAGGTCACAATTAAAGAAATTAAGGAGAAGGTCCTGCCTGAGCTCGATGATGAGTTTGCTGCCCAGGTCGGCCTGGCTTCCCTCGAAGATTTGCGCACCCGGATCAAGGAATCCCATGAATCCCAGGAACGCTCCCGCATTGAGCAGGAATTCAGGGAACAACTTTTGGATGTCCTGATCGAGCGTAATACTTTTGAGGTGCCCGATAGCATGATCAAGAGTCAGCTCGATCACATGCTGGAAAACCTTTCCAATCGCATGCAGTCCCAAGGCATGAGCCTTGAGGCCATGGGCATGACTCCCGATTCCTTCATGGAGCTCTACCGCGAAATTGCCGTTAAGCAGGTTAAGGGCAATCTGATACTGGAGGCCATTGCCTTACAGGAATCGGTTCAGATCGAAGAGTCTGAGATCGAGGAAAAGCTTGACGAAATCGCTGAAAAACACAATGCCAGCAAAGAAATGGTTATGAATTTCTATGCCGACGAGTCGAAGAGACGCGGTCTAGTGGCGCAACTTGCAGAAGAAAAGGTCATCTACTTTCTGACCGGCAAGGCCAATGTCGAGATGGTCGATGAATCGATTGCGGGCGAGGCCGAACAGGGCAACGACAAGGAGTAAACGGATGAGTCTCATACCCATGGTGGTGGAGCAGACCGGTCGTGGCGAACGAGCTTACGACATCTACTCAAGATTGTTGAAAGATCGCATCATCTTTCTCGGCGGGGCCATTGATGATAATCTGTCCAACCTGATCATTGCCCAGTTGCTCTTCCTGGAATCGGAAGATTCAGAGAAGGATATCCATCTCTATATCAACTCTCCGGGCGGGGTGGTGACGGCCGGCATGGCTATTTACGATACCATGCAGTATCTCAAGGCACCCGTATCCACGATCTGTGTTGGGCAGGCCGCCAGCATGGGAGCTTTGTTGCTGGCAGCTGGTCACCCAAAAAAACGCTTTACTTTGCCCAATGCCAGGATCATGATTCATCAGCCTCTTGGTGGGTTTCAGGGGCAGGCGAGCGATATTAGTATTCACGCGCAGGAAATTCTGCGACTGCGGGACATTCTCAACGGTATTCTCGCCCAACACACCGGGCAGTCCATGGAGACCATCGCCGCCGATACCGAACGTGATTTTTTCATGGGTAGCGAAGCCGCAAAAAAGTATGGTATCGTAGATGGAACAATCGAACAAAAGTCCTGATATTAGTTTTGGAGGCGCTTCGTGAGTCATAACGACGAAAAATCCGGGTATCTGACCTGCTCCTTCTGCGGGAAGGGACAGGATGATGTCAAAAAGCTCATTGCCGGGCCGGCAGTTTACATCTGCGACGAGTGCATAGAATTATGCAAGGATATCATCGCTGAAGAGGCCAAGCTTGAGGATGCTTCGAGCAGTGAGGTAGGCAATCTACCACGACCTGCCGAAATCAAAGATATCCTTGATGAGTATGTAATCGGTCAGGAAATGGCCAAAAAGGTTCTTGCCGTAGCAGTTTACAATCATTACAAACGTATTGAATACGGGTCTACGGATCACGGTGATGTAGAGGTACAGAAGAGCAACATTCTGCTTCTAGGCCCGACGGGCAGTGGCAAGACTTTGTTGGCTCAAACATTGGCGAAACTCCTTAATGTGCCATTTGCCATTGCCGATGCGACCAATCTCACCGAAGCCGGTTATGTCGGTGAAGACGTCGAGAATATTATTCTTGCTCTGTTGCAGTCCGCCGACTACGATTTGGAAAAAGCCCAGCGAGGCATCATCTATATCGACGAGATCGATAAGGTGGCCCGCAAGTCCGAATCACCGTCCATTACTCGGGACGTCTCGGGCGAAGGGGTTCAGCAAGCGTTGCTGAAAATTATCGAAGGAACCCAGGCTAGCGTACCGCCCAAGGGAGGGCGCAAGCACCCGCAACAGGAATTTCTCAAGGTCGACACCAGTAATATCCTGTTTATTTGTGGAGGTGCTTTCACCGGTCTGGAAACAATTATTTCTAGGCGTAGCGGGGCCAAGGGCATTGGTTTCGGTGCCGAGGTGAAACAGACTAAAGAGGTCGATCTCGGCGAAATGCTGGCTCAGGTCGAGCCGATGGATCTGATTAAATTTGGCCTGATTCCGGAGTTTATCGGTCGTCTACCGGTGATTGCGACCCTTGAGGAACTTGACGAAGAAGCCTTGGTGCAAATCCTCCAGGAACCCAAAAATGCTTTGGTAAAGCAGTACCAGAAGCTTTTCGAGATGGAAAAGGTCAAGCTGAAGTTCACAGATGGTGCTTTGGTGGCTGTGGCAGCTCAAGCTCTCAAGCGAAAGACCGGAGCTCGTGGACTGCGATCGATTCTCGAAAATTCCATGCTCGACGTTATGTACGACATTCCGTCCCAGGATCGGGTTAAGGAAGTCGTTATCAACGAAGATGTTGTGCTGCGCAAAGCGAAGCCGATTATTCTCTACGACTGTGCTGAGTCGGCCTGACAAGGGGTTCTATAACTACCTGTGATTACTGATCATATTGTGAATACGTTGGAACCTTGTAAAGGCAGAAGCGTCTTACCGCTTCTGCCTTTGCGCGATATTGTTATCTTCCCTTATACGGTGACGCCACTATTCGTGGCCAGGGCCAAGTCGATCCAGGCCTTAGAAATGGCTATGGATGGCGAAAAGCTAATCTTTCTTGCTACCCAGATTGATCCGCAAGTCGACGAGCCCAAAGCCGAAGATCTTTATCCGCATGGTACTATAGCGCAGATCGTTCAATTGCTTAAGCTGCCGGACGGTACGGTTAAGGTATTGATGGAGGGTAAGCAGCGGGCGACCATCGCCAGTCTGCTCTGTGAAGAGGATTGCTACCAGGCCGAAGTTGATGCGATTGACGAGTTGAATGTCGAAGACACGCCGGATTTGGAGGCGATGACTCGTAGCGTCAACGATCTGTTCGAGATCTATGTCAATCTCGGCAAGAAAGTCCCTGCGGAGGTTGCTGCTTCCGTTTCAGCACTGACCGACCCCGGCCGGCTCAGCGACACGGTTATAGCCCATCTCGGTGTGCGTATCGTGGAGAAACAGGAATTGCTGGCCGAGCCTGATGCTTTCCGACGCCTTGAGGATATCGCCGTCCTTATTAGTCGTGAAGTTGAGATTCTGCAGATTGAAAAAACCATTCGTTCGCGGGTTAAGGGACAGATGGAGCGCAGCCAGAAAGAATATTATCTCAACGAACAGATGCGTGCCATTCAAAAGGAACTCGGTGAACATGACGAGTTCAACAATGAAATACAGGCACTAGACGAAGCGATTCGCGGCAGACGAATGTCCAAAGAAGGCCAGGATAAGGCCCTCAGTGAGTTGCGCAAGCTAAAAATGATGTCGCCGACCTCGGCTGAAGCCACGGTTATTCGTAGTTATATCGATTGGCTAGTGGAGCTGCCTTGGAAAAAAGGCACTCGTGACCGACGCGACCTGGAGCATGCCGAGCAGATCCTGGAAACCGATCATCATGGTCTTGAGAAGGTCAAGGAACGCATTCTCGAATATCTTGCTGTTCAGTCTCTGGTCAAAAAAATCAAGGGTCCGATTCTCTGTCTGGTCGGTCCCCCTGGTGTTGGTAAAACCTCTCTAGGGCGATCTATTGCTCGCTCTTTGGGAAGAAAGTTTGCGCGGATTTCCTTGGGCGGCATGCGTGACGAAGCTGAGATTCGGGGTCATCGCCGCACCTACATAGGAGCCATGCCCGGTAAGGTTTTGCAGGGGATCCGTAAAGTCGGGGTGAAAAATCCAGTCATCCTTCTCGATGAGATAGATAAGGTGAGTAGCGATTTTCGCGGTGATCCTTCTTCTGCTCTTCTCGAAGTTCTCGATTCGGAGCAAAACAGTACCTTCGGTGACCATTATCTTGAAGTTGATTACGATCTCTCCGATGTGTTGTTCGTCGCCACAGCCAACAGTCTGAATGGTATTTCCAGGCCCTTGCTTGACCGCATGGAAGTCATTCGTATTGAAGGCTATACCGAAGACGAAAAGCTCAATATTGCCAAAGCTTATCTCAATCCCAAGCAATTGGAGATTCATGGTTTTGGCGCCGAGCAGATCTTGTTTACCGACGCCTCTATCTATGAAATTATTCGTTGTTATACCCGTGAGGCGGGGGTGCGTAATCTCGAACGGGAGATCGCCAATATAGCTCGAAAATTGGCTCGAAAATTAGTCAAGTCCCAGGATAAGAAGCAGTGCTTCCAAGTCGATAACAGCATGGTTATGGAATTGCTGGGTGTGACTCGGTTCGATTACGGAGTCAAAGAGGAAGAAAGCTGTGTAGGTTTGGCCACTGGGCTGGCGTGGACTGAAGTCGGTGGCGAACTGCTTAATATCGAGGTTGCGGTTCTACCGGGGCAGGGTAAGCTTACGGTCACCGGCAAACTCGGCGATGTTATGCAGGAGTCCGCCAAGGCCGCTCTTACCTATGTTCGTTCCCGCTGGAGGGAACTTGGCGTGGAGAAGGATTTTTATCAACAGGTGGAGATACATATTCATGTTCCAGAGGGGGCCATTCCAAAAGATGGGCCGTCTGCTGGAATTACCATGGCTATTGCTCTGGCCTCTGCGCTTACGGGCCGTCCTGTTGACCGTGATATCGCCATGACTGGTGAAATTACACTGCGGGGCAGGGTGTTGCCCATTGGTGGCCTCAAAGAAAAACTGCTGGCAGCAAAACGAGCCGGCATTCTCAAGGTGTTGATCCCACAGGACAACGCGAAGCAGTTGGAGGAAGTACCCGAAGTTATCGCTAGAGCCTTGCAGATCGTCCCTGTGGGCCATATGGACCAGGTTATGGTAGAGGCACTCAAGGTCGAGGCACCATTGTTGCCTCTACAGGGGCAGAAGCGACGACCCCGTCCCGCCAAAGGTGAAATTCGGCATTAGGGGCCGCCGTAATTTTGAGAGAAATAAAATCTTGACACTCTTTTTGAAACTCTGATATAAGTACTGCGTTTTCGCGTGGCTTATAAAATCTCATCCAAGTGGAGGTATGACTGTGACTAAAGCCGATCTCGTAAATGCAATGGCAGATAAAGCTGGTGTTAGCAAGGCCGATTCAGAAAAAGCTCTCAAGGCCTTTATTGACGTTGTAACTGAAGCTCTGCAGGCAGGAGACAAGGTTGCTTTGGTTGGATTTGGTACTTTTAGCGTCGGTGAGCGTGCTGCTCGCGTCGGCCAGAATCCTCAGACTGGAAAAAAGATTGAGATTGCCGCTTCCAAGACTCCCAAGTTCAAAGCTGGTAAGGGTCTGAAGGACGCAGTAAATTAAATAGTTAATATTCAGGCCGGCCTTAGCCTTCCTGATTGTAATGGGAAACCGGAACAGTCTACCCAGTCAGACTTCTTCTATTGACTATCCGATGTTTCCCATTCGTTTTTTTGCGGGGCTGTAGTAGA
>MAXT01000088.1 GCA_001751225.1 Desulfuromonadales bacterium C00003107
CGGCGATTCTTGCTGCCGACGCGGAAGCCTGGCGGCAAAAGGCCAGCATTCGGCCGGCGGTAGCAGCAGCACTGCCTGCCCCGCACGATCCACAACTACTGAAGACCACACAGCTCCTCGATGAGTTGGGCGTCACCATCATCACCCTCTGGGACCAGCAGCACTACCCCGCCGCACTGCGTACCATCTACGATCCCCCAGCCCTGCTCTATGTCCTTGGTTCCCTGCCTAAGCAACAGGCGTTTGCCGTTGTCGGCGCTCGCCGGGCGTCTCGTTCCGGGCGGCAACTAACGACGGAAATCTGCGCCGAACTGGCAGCTCACAATATCACCGTGGTCAGCGGTTTGGCGCGAGGTATCGACAGTGCAGCTCACAAGGGCGCCTTAGAGACAGGTCGCACCGTCGCGGTACTTGGTTGCGGCATCGACGTGGTCTATCCGCCGGAGAACTCCAGCCTGGCTCAAGACATTATCGCACACGGCGCCATCCTCTCCGAATACCCGCCAGGCACACCGCCGCTGGCCGGTCATTTTCCGGGCCGCAACCGCATCATCAGTGGTTTGAGCAAAGGGGTGCTAATCGTTGAAGCCGCGGAGAAAAGCGGTTCGCTGCTTACGGCTGACTTCGCCCTAGAACAAGGACGGGAGGTCTTTGCCGTGCCCGGCCCGGTCTACTCGCAAACTGGTGGCGGGGTCAATCGCCTGCTCAAGGATGGTGCCCATCTGGTCACCGAAGCGAGGGACATCCTCGAAGTACTTTGGCCCGGCACCTCTGTCGACCTGCCGATTCTGGCCAGCGACCCGCTACCGGAGCAGCTGAACAACGAACAGCTGAGAGTCTATCGAAACCTCGGCGAGGAACCTCTCCATGTCGACCAACTGGCCAGGAAATGCTCCTTGACAGCCATGGAGCTTTCGGCTATTTTACTGCACCTAGAACTCGAAGGCGGAGCAGAACAGCTCCCCGGAATGCGCTACATCCGTAAAAGACCCCCCAGGCAACGCGGAGGTTTATGACCGGGAACCCACCCAAAGAACGGGTGCTGGCCATTGTCAGCATCATCGCCCAGTATGTCGCCGAAGAGAATCGGCTCCCCTCCAGTAGCGACATTGTTGAAGAGCTACTGGCTTCAGGTTTCAACGCCGAAGAAATTGATGCCGCATTTCTCTGGATGGAAAGCTTTTCCTTCCAGGGCAGCGCTTCGGCACACGCCGAACTGACCATTCCCAGCCAACGTATTTTCACTACTGAAGAGCGCCGGGCCATTTCCTGCGAAGGACGGGGCTTTTTGACGCAGATACGCGGACTGGGTATTCTAGATGATGCCTCCCAAGAGGACATCATTCAAAAAGCCGTTCAGTTGGACGAGGACGAAGTGACCCTCGCCGACATGAAGAATTTGACCGCTCTGACCCTGCTGACCAGGTCTCACAACGAATGGTTGCGAGAGGTCGATTGCTTCATGGACGACGACTGGACGCGGCTCTACCATTGACGTCGGCAGATGGGCTACGGACTCCGCGGCCCGTTTCAATTAGAGCCCTGCTCGCAATCTTCTTATGGCCTGGCAATTATTTGCCAACAACCAATTGAGGCGTTCATGGCTAAATCATTGGTGATCGTCGAGTCTCCCGCAAAAGCCAAAACCATCGAAAAATTCCTTGGCCCGAACTACAAGGTACTGGCTTCCTATGGCCACGTGCGGGCGCTGCCGAGCAAACAGGGTTCCGTCGATATTGAGGCCGACTTCCAGCCTCTCTATCACGTGTTGCCGGAAAGCGAAAAGCAAATTGCACTGCTGAAAAAGGAAGCAGATAAATGCGATGAAATAATCCTCGCCACTGACCCCGACCGCGAAGGTGAAGCGATCGCCTGGCACTTGCTGGAAGCACTCGGCATCGACGAAGACAGCAAATCCCCCACGGTCAAGCGGGTAACCTTTCAAGAAATCACCAAAAAAGCGGTTCAAGAAGCAGTGGCCAACCCGGGACACATCGCACGGGATTTGGTCGATGCCCAGCAGGCCCGCTCTATCCTCGACTACCTGGTCGGCTTTAATCTATCGCCCTTTTTGTGGAAAAAGATTCGTTACGGCCTCTCCGCCGGCCGCGTGCAATCCGTCGCCCTGCGCATGATCTGCGAACGGGAAAAAGAGGTTCAGGCCTTTAAACCCGAAGAGTACTGGACCATCGAAGCCGACTTGCAAACAGAACCGGGTACGACCTTTCGCGCCCGGCTTCAGGGCGTCGATGGGCAGTCGTTGAAAAAATTCGACATCCCTAGCGAGTCCGATGCCGCCACTCTGGTCGAAGCTCTGACGGATCAGACCATCCAGGTTGCGAGTATCAAACGCACCGAAAAGAAGCGCCAACCTTCTGCCCCGTTTACAACCAGCACCCTGCAACAGGAAGCCAGCCGCAAACTGGGATTTTCTGCCCGCAAGACCATGAGCCTGGCGCAGAAACTCTACGAGGGAATCGACATCGGAGACGGTGCCGAAGGCCTGATCACCTATATGCGTACCGACTCGGTGGCTTTGTCTGAGGTCGCTTTGCAAGAGGCCAAAGAGGTTATCACCGACCTGTACGGCCCGGACTACGCTCTGAGCAAGCCCCGCACCTTCAAGAACAAAGCGAAAAACGCCCAGGAAGCCCACGAAGCGGTGCGACCGACCATTATCGCCAACACTCCGGACAAGGTCAAACCCCACGTCAGCTCCGACCAGTACCGGCTCTACCGCTTAATCTGGATGCGTACCGTCGCTTCGCAGATGGCGGCAGCCCAGCTCGATGCCACCAGCGTCGATCTCAGTGCCGGCGACCGCTTTATCCTGCGCGCCTCCGGCCAGGTAATCCGTTTCGCCGGTTTCATGAAACTGTATATTGAAAGCAGCGACGATGCCGAGGAGAAGGACGAATCCACCCTGCCTCAGATGCAGGAAGAGGAGATCGTCAGCTGCCAGGAACTGCTGCCGGAGCAGCACTTCACCCAGCCGCCGCCCCGCTTCAGCGAAGCACGCCTGGTCAAAACTCTGGAAGAATACGGTATCGGCCGGCCATCCACCTATGCCTCCATCATCAATACCCTGACTGCCCGTAAATACGTACGACTGGAGAAGCGGGTTTTCTACCCCGAAGACGTCGGCATGGTGGTCAGCGATCTATTGTCCAATCATTTCGAGCGCTACGTCGACTACAACTTCACCGCGCAACTCGAAGAGAACCTGGATGCCATTTCCCGCGGCGAAGCCCAGTGGCGACCACTTCTCAAAGAATTCTGGGAACCCTTCATTACCCTGCTGAAGCAAAAAGAAACTGAAATATCCAAGCAGGATGTCACCACTGAAAAAACTGATCGGGAATGCCCCGAGTGCAAAAAGCCGCTGGTGATTAAGCTCGGCCGCGCTGGCCGTTTTCTAGCCTGCAGCGGTTTTCCCGACTGCCGCTACACCGAAGCCCTGAACGGCGACGCCAAGGAAGAACCGGTGGTGTCCGACCAGAAGTGTGAAAAATGTGATGCGCCCATGCTCATCAAAGAAGGCCGCTACGGTAAGTTTTACGCCTGTTCTGCCTACCCGGCCTGCAAAAACATTCAGCCACTGGTCAAGCCCAAGGCTCTAGGCATCACCTGCCCGGGCTGCAAAGAAGGAGAACTACAGGAGAAAAAGAGCCGTTACGGCAAGATCTTCTACTCCTGCAACCTCTACCCAAAATGCAAGTACGCTCTATGGGACCTGCCCATTGAAGAGCCCTGCCCGAAATGTGACTTCCCGTTGATTGTGGAAAAGGTGACCAAGCGGGACGGAACCTATCGCAAATGCCCGCAGGAAGAG
>MAXT01000089.1 GCA_001751225.1 Desulfuromonadales bacterium C00003107
CTTTGGGGGAGATGAGTTTGTCATCCTTGTTTCTCATCTTGGTCCCGGTAACAATGTGGAGGAAATCGCCCGCAAGCTTCTCAAGGTGCTGGCCCAGCCCATGGAGCTGGGCGGAGAGCACATTAACTGTTCGGCCAGTATCGGCATTGCCTTGTTTCCAAGGGACGGCGAAGATGCCGAAACACTGCTCAAACATGCCGATGTGGCCATGTATCAGGCCAAGGCGGCGGGCCGTAATGGATTCCAGTATTTTTCCGAGGAGATGGAGCGAAAGGCACAGGAGAACCTGCGCTTAGGCCAGGTGGAGGAGTACGGGGAGGGAGAGGCCAGCAGTTAGCTGCCGGCCAGACCGCTGTTCAATACCTGTTGCAGATAATGGCCTATCTGGGCGCTGTCATCCATGGTCAGCGCCTTTTTTGCGGCCTGTTGAGCGGTGCTCAGAGACAGGTCGCGCAGCTGCGCTTTAATGCGCGGTATAAAGGGGGCAGCCATGGAAAACTCTCGAATACCCATGCCGAGCAGTAGCAGAAAGTGGGCCGGGTCGGAGGCCATTTCGCCGCACAGGCAAAGCCCTTTGTTTTGCTTTCTGGCCACCTCGGCCACCTGATGCAAGACCTGCAACACGGCCGGATGCAGGGGGTCGTAATATTTGTTAACCAGCGGGTTGTTGCGGTCGGCGGCCAGCATGTATTGAATCAGGTCGTTGGTGCCGAGGGCAAAAAAATCCACCTCTTTAGCCAGTTGTCCCGCCATTGTAACCGCAGCCGGTACCTCGATCATCACCCCGACAGGGATCTGCTCGGCGAACCTAAGCCCTTCGGTGGAAAGGTTCTGGCGTGCCTCGGCGATGACTTCCTTGCAGGCGCGGATTTCTTCGAGACCACTGATCATGGGAAACAGCAGCTTAACCGGACCGTGGACCGCGGCCATCAGGATGGCTTCGATCTGGGTGCGAAAGATATCCCGGTTATCTAGGGATACCCGCACCGAGCGCCAGCCCATAAAGGGGTTTTCTTCAGGCGGCGGGCTGAAATAGGGCAGGGCCTTATCGCCGCCGATATCGAGGGTTCGGATGGTCACCGGTTGACCGTGGAATCCTTCCACAAACCGTGCATAGAGGCGGTACTGCTCTTCGCGGTCGGGGAAATCAGCACGAATCATGTAAGGGAACTCGGTGCGGTAGAGGCCGACTCCCTCAGCACCGTTGCGTTGGGCGATGGCCATGTCGCTGACCAGCCCAATGTTGGCCCGCAGCACGACCGATGTACCATCTTTAGTGATGGCGGGAAGCTGGGCAAATTCCTCAAGGCGATGCGATTCCAGTCGCGCTTCTTCTTCCAGACGGCTGTATTCCTCAATGATGGCCGTTGGCGGAGACGCGTAAAGGCAGCCCGAGTTGGCATCGAGGATCACTGTTTCTTCCGGGGTGATTTGCTCCACGACGCTCTTGACCCCGACCAGGGCCGGAATGCCGAGGGACTTGGCCATGATCACCGCGTGGGAGTTCTTTTCCCCCGATTCGGTTACGATGCCGAGAATCTGCTCGTGGTCTAGGGAGGCCATGTCCGAAGGGAGTATCTCTTTGGCGATCAGTATGCCGGGATGCTTCAGATGCAGAACCTGATCCTCGCGCCCGCTCAAATTAACCGCCAGGCGTCGGCCGATATCCTTCATATCTGCAGCACGTTCACGCAGGTAGGGGTCATCCATGCGTTCAAAGGCGTTGATATAGTGGTCGACGACCTTCTTTAGAGCGTAGGTCGCACAATGGCGTTGTTCGATCAGCTGCTGAATACGCTGCAGAAAGGCTCGGTCCTCTAGAATCATTAGATGCGTATGAAAGATAGATGCATCGTCAGGTGACAGCCGCTCCGCTACCCGTTTTTCGAGAAAGATAGTTTGAATGCGGGTCTTTTCCAGGGCTTGTTCAATGCGCTGCCGTTCCTCTTCTGGGTCGACCTGATCCTCTTCTAGGAAATCGGCAAAACCGCCACTGTTCACCATGACATGAGCCGGTCCAGAGGCTAATCCCGGGTAGGCTACCGTGCCCCGCAAAGGGCCTTCTTGGCTTTGGGGCGAGGGTTCAGCTATGGGTGGCAGAGCTTGACGGCTCTTTTCCAGGGCCAGAGCAAAGGTCTGAGCCTCCTGCTCTTTTTGATGAATAAAGTCGAGGAGCCGTGCATTAATGACAATGGAGGCGACCTGAAAAGCAATAGTTGAAAGGGCGCTGGTCTCCTCGATGTTAAAGGTGCGAGGGTCAAGGGTCTGAATAACCAGTACACCGATGGTTTTTTTTCGGTCAAGTAGCGGAATACCAAGAAAGGAATGAAACTGTTCTTCGCCCGTCTCCTGAAAGTAGTGGTAACGGGGATGATCCCGAGCCTCTTCTGCAGCGACTACCCGACCTTCCTCTACCACCAGGCCGGTCAGACCTTCGCCCTGGCTCATGGTGACCTGGCCTACCGATTCGAGAGACAGGCCGCGGGTAGCAGAAAGACGCAGAGTGGTTTCATCCTCATCGAGAAGATAAATGGAGCAGACATCCGCTTCGGTACGGCGGGCGACCAGGGCGACGATATTGTTCAACGTCTCGTCCAGGTCGTGGGACTGTAAAATCAGGGTGCTGATGTCTTCGAGAGTGGTGACCCCGAGTTTTTTGCGGGATAATTTGGTCATGGCTCCAGTGGGTGCGTTAGCGTGAAGTGAAACGAAACTTAGGCGGCTTTATGATAACCAAAGTCGGAACATTTGGCGACCCAAAAAGTCTGATTTAGTGCCGAAAATGACCGACTTCCGAGCTGAAGTGGCAGGCGGAAAGGTGACCACCACCCACATCGATCAGGTTAGGAGCCTGTTCGCGGCAGAGATCCCGGGCATAGGGGCAGCGGGGGTGAAAATGGCAGCCGCAGGGAGGGGCGAGAGGTGAGGGAGGTTCACCCTGAAGTAGTCGTCTTGCGCGGCGGCGGTCCGGGTCAGGCACCGGCACGGCATTGAGCAGCGCTTCGCTATAGGGGTGGCGAGGGGCGCGGTAAATATCTGCGGCGTCAGCTAGTTCGACGATCCGGCCCAAGTACATGACCGCCACCCGGTCGCTGATATGTTCGACCACCGACAAATCGTGGGCGATAAACAGGTAGGTTAATTCAAATTCTTCCTGCACGTCCTGTAGAAGGTTGACTACCTGAGCCTGAATGGAAAGATCGAGGGCCGAAACCGGTTCATCGGCGACAATCAAACTGGGGCGTACAGCTAGAGCGCGAGCAATGCCGATGCGTTGCCGTTGGCCTCCGGAAAATTCATGGGGATAACGATTGATGTGTTCCTCGTGCAGGCCGACGACCTGCAGTAGTCGCCGCACTTCCTGGCGCAGGGCTTGACCTTTGGCTAGCCGGTGTATGCGCAGAGGCTCGCCGACAATATCGCCGATGCGTTGGCGGGGGTTGAGAGAGGCGTAAGGATCTTGAAAGATCATCTGCATTTCACGTCGCAGTTCGCGCATGGAGCGGGCCGAGCGGTGCAGGATATTTTCGCCGCGAAACAACACCTCTCCCCCATCGGGTTCCAACAGTCGTAGCAAGGTCTTGCCGGTGGTCGACTTGCCACAGCCCGATTCGCCGACTAGTCCGAGGGTTTCTCCGCGGTACAAGGTAAAAGAGACCCCGTCTACCGCTTTGAGAACCCGGCGTTTCCCACCAAGGGGACCGGGGGAGGATAAGTATGATTTTGTAAGATCTCGGACCTCAAGCAACGGCTCCATTTAATCTCTCCAGCAGCGCACAAAGTGGTTCGGTTCGATTTCAACCAATGGTGGCAGCTTGTTGCGTACCGGGGCGAATGGGGGGGCGAGGCGATCGAGAAAAGATTGGCCCGCAATTGTATCATTTGTTCTGGTGCTATGAGTAATAATCGGTAGGCGGCGACGTTTTTCGCCAAGGCGTGGGATGCAGGCCAGCAGTCCTTGAGTATAGGGATGGGTCGGATTGCGGAACAAGTTGGTCGTTGGAGCATACTCCATGATCAGACCAGCATTCATGATCGCCACTTTGTCGGCCGTTTCGGCCACGATGCCCAAATCATGAGTAATCAGCAGGGTTGCCATGCGCCGTTGGTCCTTCAGCTTTTCCAGCAGGTCCATGATCTGGGCTTGAATGGTTACGTCCAGAGCGGTGGTCGGTTCGTCGGCGATGAGCAGGTCGGGATCGCACGCCAGAGCCATGGCGATGACAATACGCTGGCGCATGCCGCCGGAAAGCTGATGAGGATATTCCTGGAGGCGCAGGTGGGGGTCTCCAATGCCGACCTGCTGCAGCAAATCAGCGGCACCGGTCAAGGCATCCTGACGACTGGCCGCCCGATGCAGGCGCAGCACTTCGGCGATCTGTTCGCCGATGGTCAATACCGGATTGAGGGCGGTCATCGGTTCCTGAAAAACCATGGAGATGCGGTTGCCGCGGATGCGGCGCATCTCGTTGGGTGGCAGGCGGCGTAAATCCTCGCCCTGAAACAGCAGCTCTCCTTCGACTACCCCCGGCCCGGCGGCTGAACCAGCCGCAACAGAGACAGGGCGGTGACTGACTTGCCGCAACCCGACTCACCGACCAGGGCCAGGGTTTCCCCCCGGTCGATGGTGAATTCAAGGCCGCGCACCGCCTTGACCAAGCCGGCGGCGGTGAAAAAATAGGTCATCAGGTTGCGGACGTCGAGCAGTGGGCTCATGCGGAATCCTTGGCAGGTGTGGTCGCGATCAAATCTACATGGAATCTCGGCACCGGTCAAGCT
>MAXT01000090.1 GCA_001751225.1 Desulfuromonadales bacterium C00003107
TTATTTCTCTGATGCAGAGCGGCGAAATGGACTATGCCTGGGAATACCGCTCGGTGGCGGTTCAGCACGGTCTCAAATACATCTCCCTGCCGGACGAAATTAACCTCGGCAACTACAAGATGGACGATTATTACAAACAGGCCACGGTGCAGGTCAGTGGTAAAAAGCCTGGCACCTTTACCACGCGCACAGGCAAGTCGATCACTTATGGTGTGACCATCATCGATGCCGCTCCGAATAAGTTGGCCGCCGAAGCCTTTTTGGCATATATGCTCGATCCCGAAGGTGGCCTGAAGATTCTTGAAGAGATGGGCCAACCGCCCTTTGTGCCGGCTCGTGTGCCGACCGCCGAGATGTATGCTCTGCTGCCGGGATCTTTGCAGAAACTGGTCGAAGTAAAGCCGTAATTCGATGCCGAGTCTAGAAGCAAAGACAGGGGCTGCCGAAGGCCGACGTTTGTCGCTCGGTAGCCCCTTTCTCTATCTCACCGGTTTTTGCAGCTTCACCGTCCTGCTGTTTATCGTACTGCCTCTTTATCGAATGGTTTCGCAGTCGACGGTGGCCAGTCTGCTCGAAACCATTCGTGATCCCGATGTGTTTTCCTCCATCTGGCTGTCGATTTACACCGCGATGACTGCGGCTTTGATCTCCTTTGTGTTCGGCACCCCCCTCGCTTATCTGCTGGCCCGTCACGACTTTCCCGGTAAGAAGCTGGTCGAAAGCATCATCGACTTGCCGATTATGATTCCCCATCCGGTAGTCGGTATCGCTATCCTCAGTCTGCTGGGGCGTGGACATTACCTCGGCCAACTGATGGCCAAGATTGGCTTGCATATCATGGGCAGTGTCACCGGAATCATTGTGGTCCTGACTTTTGTCGGTTTGCCCTTTTATATCAATGCCGCGAAGGCAGGATTCGAAAGTGTGCCAGTACGATTGGAGAACGTTTCCCGCAGTCTTGGTGCCGGGCGGGCGGCGACTTTTTTTCGTGTGACAGCGCCCTTGACCTGGCGGCACATGCTCAGCGGTTTCATCATGTGCGCGGCCCGTGCTGTTAGTGAATTTGGTGCGGTGGTCATTGTTGCCTATCACCCCATGATCGCCCCGGTACTCATGTACGAACGTTTTACTGCCTATGGTTTAAAATATTCGCAACCGGTCGGAGTCTGGCTAATCCTGGTTTGTCTGTTGTTGTTTACATTGTTACGGTTGGTTTCGTTACCGCGAAAGGTCGAGCGATGATTCAACTGGATGCGCTGACCGTGTGCCTGCCTGGTTTTACTGTGCAGGATATTTCGCTACAGGTGGCGGCGGGGGAGTTTTTTGCTTTGCTCGGACCAACCGGTTCCGGTAAAACGGTAATCCTCGAGGCCATCGCCGGGTTGGTTAAGGTAACGCAAGGGAAGATCCGGGTGGATGGAAGGGACTTGACCCACCTACCGCCGGAGCGGCGGCGCATCGGCATCGTCTATCAGGACTATGCGCTCTTCCCACATTTGACGGTGATGGAAAATATATGCTTCGGCTTGCGCTATCACGGTATCGACATGGTCGAAGGGCAACAGCGGATTGACCATCTCATCGACTTACTCGAGCTGAGCCGCATCGTGCAGAGAAAGCCATTGCATCTGAGTGGTGGTGAAAAGCAGAGGGTATGTCTGGCCCGGGCTTTGAGCGTCAATCCACAGGTACTTCTTCTTGATGAGCCATTGTCAGCTCTCGACCCCAACTTTCGCGATGGGATCCGTCGCGCCCTGAAAGACCTGCATCGCGAGTTGGGCATCACCTTTATGATGGTCACCCATGATTTCAACGAAGCTCTGTGTCTGGCTGATCGGGTCGGGGTTATTCGCGAAGGGGTTATGGAGCAGGTGGGTACCACCGAAGAGGTTTTTGAACAGCCCGCCACCCCCTTTGTCGCCAATTTCGTCGGCATGAAGAACATTTTCGAAGGAAGCTTTGCTCATGGATTGGCCGAATTCGGCGGATTGAATTGTTCCTTGCCGACAGCGAACAGCGGCCGCTACCTGGCCCTGCGACCAGAGGATATCGTGCTGTCGAAAGCACCCTTACCCGATGCCGATTGTCAGGTGTTCTCCGGGGAAATCGCCAAGATCGTACCCCTCGGCTTTGTCCATGAAATCAGTGTCCGCTGCCAACAGACTGAATTTGTCACTTATCTTGATCGCAAGAATCTATTTAAAAGAGGTTTCGAAGTAGGCGATGCGGTTATGCTTGGTTTTGATCCGGCGGCGGCTCACGTTTTTTAAACCGAATTACCGCCGAGAACGCAGAGTTCGCTGAGAAAGGCTTTTGTTTTAATCTGGGGGTCTTTGCGATCTCTGCGGCCTCTGCGGTGAGAGCCCAAGCATTAGTCGGTTGCGTCCCTGATTTAGGTCAGGTCCTTGCGTTCAGGGCATTAACAACGGCCACTTTACCGCCGAGAACGCCGAGTGCGCAGAGAAAAGATTTTGATTCAACGGGCCTTTCTTTGCGATCTCTGCGGCCTCTGCGGTGAGAGCCCAAGCATTAGTCGGTTGCGTCCCTGATTTAGGTCAGGTCCTTGCGTTCAGGGCATTAACAACGGCCACTTTACCGCCGAGAACGCCGAGTGCGCAGAGAAAAGATTTTGATTCAACGGGCCTTTCTTTGCGATCTCTGCGGCCTCTGCGGTGAGAGCCCAAGCATTAGTCGGTTGCGTCCCTGATTTAGGTCAGGTCCTTGCGTTCAGGGCATTAACAACGGCCACTTTACCGCCGAGAACGCCGAGTGCGCAGAGAAAAGATTTTGATTCAACGGGCCTTTCTTTGCGACCTCTGCGGCCTCTGCGGTGAAAACTTGATATTTTTCTAGAGGAGTATATGCCATGTTCAATATCGGCCGTTTTTTGTTCGTAACCGTACTGCTAAGCTACTTGTGTCTACCTTATGCGGTGCAGGCCGAAGTGACCGGCAAACTGCGAATCTTTCATGCCGGCAGTTTGACCGTGCCCTTTGCGGCCATGGAGAAAGAGTTCGAAGCTCGCTATCCCGGCGTCGACATTCAGCGCGAACACGGCGGCAGTACGCGTATGGCGCGACTTATTTCCGAAGTTGGCAAGCCTGCCGACCTGATGGCCTCGGCCGATTTCCAGGTCATTGATAAGAGTCTGCTGCCAGAACTTGGCATCGGCAATATCCGTTTTGCTACCAACGAGTTGGTCTTGACCTATGGGGCGCAGAGTAAATATGCGGATGAAATCAATAAGGACAACTGGTTCGAGATTCTCAGCCGGCCGGGCGTTTCTTTTGGTCATTCTGATCCCAATATCGACCCGGGTGGTTATCGCAGTATGATGGCCATGCAGCTGGCAGAAATTCATTACCAGCGACCGGGTCTCTACCAACGGCTGTTGGCTAACCGTCCTCTGGGCAACATGCGGGGCAAATCGGTGAGTTTGACGGCACTGGTGCAAAACGGTGATCTCGATTACGCCTGGGCTTATCGCTCAATTGCCTTGCAGCACGGTCTGAAGTTCGTCACTCTGGCCGAGCATGTCAATCTGGCCAATCTCGATTATGACCCCTTTTATCGGCAGGTAAAAGTTCGGGTGAGCGGTGAGCGTCCCGGTAGTTTTTTTGATCGCCAGGGGCGGTTTGTGGCCTACGGTATTACCTTGCTGAAGAATGCCCCCAACCGTAAGGCAGCCGTAGCTTTTCTTGATTACCTGCTAGATCCTGAGGGGGGGCAGAAAATTTTGGCCAGCTTTGGACAACCTCCCTTCAGTCCGCCTTTTGTACCGACCGAACACATGCATAGCCAGTTGCCAGATGAGTTGCAATCCAGGGTCACGGTTCGGCAATAGCCGAAACGGATTTTTGATCTTAGTTTATAGGGCGCCGCCTTCCCCAAGGGGAGAGCGGCGCCCGTGTTTTTCGGGCTGTTCCGTCTTTAGTTAAAGCCTTATCCCTTTTCTGGACTATTGGAATCTAGCGACGGGGCTAGGGGTTGTTGTGGCGTTGGTTTGCAACCGAACCGTCTTGCCTGCCACCTGCAGATTTCATCGTAGCGAATGAAAAAAGAATAGCCCAACAAGGAACCCGAAAAGTTTTTCTGTTAGTGGAATTCATTCATGACCCTTAGAATTTTCGGTTGCGCTCTTTGAAATAGAGTATTGATAACAGCTTCCATCAGCTCAGCAAGCCTCTCTTTGTTGTATGCGTACGCCTCTGGGGGCGCAATGCTCAGAAGGCCAGAAGGACTGTGGTGAGGGTATGGTTTGCATTATGGAGGGGAGTTGGCTTATTATAAGCGTTTGTGTAGCTAACTTTTGCGCAGAAAATCACAGGAGCAAGGGGTAGATCGGACTGGTGGTTGCCCTGGCTGCGAAACACGATGTGCTGGCTGTCTATCTGGAATCAGCGGTCATATTGCGAGTCGTTGCTGAAACAGGTAGTGCCGGTGATGGTCGGGCATCTAAATTCGACACGAGTTAAATCCGTAATACGTAAACGTAAATGGTTTCAACCTATTAGGCCTTACGTTTTACGGATTACAAATAACGGCTTATAGCTTCCAATAGGAGTAAATATCATGGCGGATCCGATCAAAGATGGGGATATTATCAAAATTCATTATACCGGCCGGTTGAAAGACGGTGAGGAATTCGATTCTACCAAGGATCGCGCACCACTGATTTTTGTGGTCGGCGTAAACCAGGTGGTTAAGGGCTTTGACCAGGCGGTGCTCGGCATGTGCGCCGGTGATAAGAAGACTCTCAAGCTCGCTCCAGAACAGGCTTATGGCCAACTAGAACCGGCAAATCTGCTGGAATTTCCTTTGGCCAGCATGCCCCATCTGCAGAGCCTTAAAGTCGGCATGCAGCTCAAGTTGCCTTTGCAAGGTGGCCGGGCGGTTTCGGCCAAGGTCGTCGAGGTGACCGATGCGGTTATAAAGCTTGACGCTAACCATCCCCTTGCCGGAAAAACCCTGACCTTCGATCTGGAGATCGTCGAAACCGGATTGGATCCCGCCCAATTGTACGCCGACGCGGTGGCCGCTCAGTAATAAACCTTCGGCTGGTGCTGGGGTGTTTCCCCCGTGTGCTCAGCCAATGTGTTCTATCGAAGAAAGATTAACTGCGTGCCGACCTTTTCGTCAGTGCTGACCGCAAGCCCGTGGCTGTGGTTTAACCGAACAATCAAGGAGAAACAGAATGTCTGAATTAATCAAAAATGGGGATACCATTACCGTCAACTACACCGGCAAATTCGAAGACGGTAATGTTTTCGATTCCTCTGAAGGCAAAGAGCCTCTCAAGTTCACCGTTGGCTCCGGTCAACTCATCAAAGGCTTTGACGATGCGGTGATCGGTTTGATCGCCGGTGATAAGAAGACCGTCACCATGGCTCCCGCTGATGCTTATGGCGAGCTTCAGGATGGAATGATTATCGACATTCCCAAGAGCCAGATTCCCGAGGATATGAAGCTTGAGATTGGTCAGCGCCTGCATCTGCGCGATCCTCAAGGTCAGCCGGTACCGGCGATGGTGGCTGAAATTACCGAAGAATCGGTCAAAATGGACGCCAATCATCCCATGGCGGGCAAAACCCTGATCTTTGATCTGGAAGTCGTTGAAACTGGCCTGGAGGCTGATGCGCCTTCCTGTGGTGAAGGCGGCGAAGGCGACGAAGGCGGCCATGTTTGCACCGGTTGCGGCAAACATTAAATTTAAAAAGCATCAACTGAAAAGCCGGGCTTCCTGTCGAAGGGAAGACCGGCTTTTTTTGTTCGACCAAGGCAAGTCCCGAGATGGGAATGAAATTTGTAATCGGTTTAAGTCTGTTACGATGGCTGTTTTCGCTTAAACTCCATATTGGATAGATAAATAGCAGGTTCGACCTGCCAGGGGTTTTGCTTTTAGGGGCGAAGGTATGCACAGGGTTTGTCGAGGACCTGAACCTAGTGCTGCGATGTAGTTTGAGGGCGTATTGTGCTCTTATCC
>MAXT01000091.1:0-1835 GCA_001751225.1 Desulfuromonadales bacterium C00003107
TGAAGACCTATTTTTTAGATACCTGCGCTTTGATCAAATGGTATTTTAACAGGGCAAATAATACGTGGTATGTTAAAATCGTTGTAAAAACACCAAAAGGAATCATACCTGTGAGCGAGGTCATATTTAATTCAAAAGGGGATATAATTGACGTTCCAACAAAAGAGACGTTGTTGCATATCCTGAAAACGAGACTGACGGAAGAAAAAGAGAGAGTAATACTAAAGGTACATGCAAAAGACCTGACGGCGATAAAACGAGTAGTTAAAGATGTGCATGTGCTTTGAGGTAAGTTGAACTAAAATCAGGGGAATACGATATACCGAACATTTGAAATTACACTTAGCGATTACAAAGGCGCACAGCCAAAGGTGCAATGCCGATGATGCCCACCGCGAGGTGGGCGCGAGAAAAACAGTAGTAATATATATGCCGAAAAATGCATTACGAAATGCTAAAACTGTTAAAATTGTTTACATTGGAATACGAAGAAAGAACGGTATTCAATGATGCTGTAATGCCCAATTTTTTAGCGGAAAAGGAGATACTGCGATGGGGGAGCCATTTCTTTTAACGAAAGAACGAATATTCCTAGACGGTACTCTTTGATCATCGCCTGACTGTAATGTCGTAGACAGAACCAATCAGGAAGACAGAAAAAAGCAGAGACGAAAGCTACAAATTAGAATAAAAAGAGTCGAGAAAAAGATTTAAATCTAAATATAACTAAACTAAACTAAAATAAAAAAAGATGGGGCTACCAAAGAAAGAGAGGATAGAAATGCTAAAATCACTAATCCGCGAACATAATGAGGTAATAATTGCATATCTTTACGGTTCTGCGGTGCAAGGAAACTTGCGAGCAGATAGCGACATTGACATAGGCATCTTGCTTGCGGATGATGCGGTGCCAGATCATTTGTATGCGATCCGGCTGGCAGGAGAAATACGATCAAGATGTCATCTTGATAGGGAGGTTGATGTGCGGATATTGAACAGGCGTCCAATCAGGTTTCTGCATCAGGTTCTGCGATATGGCGAGATTGTGTTCGTGCGGGATGAGAGGAAGAGGGTGGAATTTGAAACAGGAGTTATAAAGGAGTATCTTGATTTTAAACCATTTTTGATGGAATATGATAGAAAACGCAGGGGGAGGTTGCTTGCATGAAGATCGATCAGGATGTTATCGAGGCAAAACTTGACATCATCGAGCGAAATCTTGTCTTCCTCGACGAGTTTAAAGGCATCGAATATGAGGACTTTGCCAGCAGTTATAAGAATGTGCAAGCAGCAAAGTATTCGCTCCTTGAGATCATCGAATGCTGCATCGATATAGCCAGTCAGATCATAGCAGTCTGTGGCATAGGCAGGGCAGAGGAGTATCGCGAGATGTTTTATCTGCTCGGCGAACGAAATGTGATCAATAAGGCTCTTGCTGAGCGACTTGGAGATATGGCCGGCTTTAGAAACCTCCTGGTGCACAGATACGGAGATGTTGACAACGAAATCGTTCTTGAGATGATTGAGTCCGAGTTAGAGGATGTGGTTGAGTTTGAACGGGCAGTTGCGCGATTCATGGAATGCGAAGTAGACGAGTAGCCGGTGGCTGAAACGGGCGATTGCAATGATGACAGCGGCACAAACTCTGTAGCGCATGCGGAAATCGGTTGAAGTGATAAGCACTTGGCTGCATCCATAGCGGAAGCCTAGATGACATATTAAATTAAATGATGAAATAATCGAAGAATATGAGAAGTTTGGTTGTTTGAAAACCATAGGGAAAATGAAACGTGAGATTTTAATAGCAAATTGACCATTACACTCCCGGAAGAGGT
>MAXT01000091.1:1897-2033 GCA_001751225.1 Desulfuromonadales bacterium C00003107
GTATGTTCAGAGCTAGTGGATGCAGCAGATAAGAATGTTGTCATTGATATAGAAGAAGAATTATCTGATGGTCATCCCTGCGTGTTACATTTATGTACCAAACCTTCCTGTCTAAATTCCTTTTGTGCAGAAAATT
>MAXT01000092.1 GCA_001751225.1 Desulfuromonadales bacterium C00003107
TTTCAATGCCGCAACATAGTGACATCAATTCAATGACCTTCGCGACAGAAGTCCGGCGACAGCCAATCCGTCCTTTCTTTGGTTACTTTCTTTAGACTAGTAAAGAAAGTAACCCGGCTGCCGGCCGGGACCGGCGAAGTTGTAAATAAAAGGGTTTAGTCTCGAAAAGGTTCACTGGGGAGGCGAACAGGGCGTGCTACTTTCAGTTGAGGCTGAGGCTTCTTCTGTCACCGGCGGCTGCAGAGCAGCAACCTTTTCTTGCACAGTTTCAGCTTTGAGGCGCAATCCATCATGAACGATGCGGAATTGCTGATCGATGATCACTAGACGGGGAATCAGATAAACCTGGTAGGCGCGATGGGCCTGGCCGTCATCGAGCAACGGTACCATGGGCATGACAAAATCTTTGCCCTTCAAAAACTTACTGACACTCTTTTGATTTTCTTGAATAAAGACATCAACCAGCACCACGCCCTGATCTTTAAGAATGGGGCCAATCTTCAACAAGTCGGCACTTTGACCAACACAGTCAGGACACCAGGTGGTGCCGAGCTGCAAAATAATGATCTGCCCTTTAAAGTCGGACAAGCTAACCTTGTTGCCTTCGAGATCAGAAATTTTAAAATCAGGGGCCTCACTGCCCACTTGCAGATAGGCAGAAGCTTGCCCGGCGAAACATAACAACAGTAAGGCGCAAAGGAGCAGTAGTCCTGTTTTTTTCATTGTCTTCTCCTTAGACGGGCGAACCCCGTCGGACTGATTGACTATGGTCCCGCTTGACACGGCTTACTGCACCGAATATTTATGCTTAGCAACTATCTATACAGTATTTAAACGGCGCCCCTGACGTCAAGTTCGAATCCCCGCTGTCCCGCTGGGTCAAGTCTCAACCTGTTGACTTTTAACCGTCGACAGCATAATTATACCCTTTCGACGATTGTAGCATACCAGAATTGCCGATGATCACCCGTCAGATGATCGATAACGCCCGTGGAAGGATACACCTTTGCCAGACAAAAGCTTCAATTTTCCGCTGGGGATCGCCCCTTGGGCCAGCGAAATAAAAAAAGGCCACCGCCTTCGCGAAGGCTTCAACTTTTCCCTGCTGGAAAAATCGACGGATTCTTATCGCTTCACCGCCATGGCGGATCCCGCTCGCATTGAGGAGATCTTTTCTTCTTTTGCCGGGGTGCTCAAAGAAGAAGCTTTTTTCATTCTGGAGTTCTATCGCGAGGAGCAACGCGGCGCGAAAGAGGAACAACCAAGCCCGACTCTCTACTATTCGCCCTACCTGCCGACCGAAGAGATCCTGGCCACCATTGGCCCCTATCTGTCGCGCCTGATTCACGACGGATTTGTCGGCTTCGGCCTGGCCAACAATCACAACGGCATGGAGCTCTTCTATTCGGAAGAGAAACTACTGACCTGTTTTACCGAGAACCATCTCCGCATTACGGATCTGTTCCATAGCCAGGGGCTGCCTTTCTCTCCCGAGCTGCTGCTGACTTCGGATTTGGGGCATGACCACCTGTCACTTCTTTGCCATCCCCGCCACCTGCTGCCCGCGCCCCTGAATCAGCTACCGGATAGCGAACTAGACTATCTCTGTTTCTGCGAAGAGCTGGCCGACTTGCTCGACATGTATCCGGTAGAGGAAGGTCTGTCCTTCTTTCTTTCCCGACGGGAGCAGGAAGCTATCAAAGAGCGCTTGCAGGAACAAGCGGAGTTTGCCTGTTTCGCCGAGGAGGATTTTGGCGAACTACTGCTGAGCTGGCACGATTTCGTACAGGAGTGCGAAACCGGCTTTGACGGTGACCTGGACGAATACCACCAATGTCTGAAGCTGCGCGATATTATCCAGTATGTCATCGAAGGGGGCGCCACGGTGCTGCACGACAAGCTGGTAGAAATTGTTGCCGAACCGGACAGCCGTTTTCGCAGCAGTCTCTCCGACTGCCGCAAACGTCTCGATTCACCCAACAACATCTCCTTGCGCGCCGACCGTTTCTGGTATCGGGGCATGGTCCTTAAGCAGGGCACCTATTTGCGCCGCGACCTGATCCGTTCCGGCTGGTATAATCCTTAAACCAGTCTACACAGCCCATCTTAACCGCCGCTTTCATCTGGAGCAGAGACCAACGCCATGATCGCTATCGTTGCCGCCGTATCGGCGGAAACAGTCCTGTTGCGCCAATCCCTCTCGCCCTGCGAGGTGCGTCGTTGTGGCACCAGAGAACTTTTTCTCGGATCTCTGTTCGCCCAGAAGGTCGCCCTGTTGCACAGCGGTATCGGCAAGGCAAACGCCGCATCGGCGGTTACCGCCCTGCTGGAGAGCATTGAAACCGAGGTCGTGATCGTCATCGGTTGCGGTGGCGCTTATCCAAACAGCGGCCTGGCGATCGGTGATCTGGTCCTGGCCAGCGCAGAGATTCTTGGCGATGAAGGAGTCGTCACAGCACAGGGGTTTGTCAATTTCGCGACTCTCGGCTTCCCGCTGCTGGAGCATGGCGGACCGGTCATGGAACAGCACTTCTCCACGGACCCGCAACTGCTGGCCGCAGCACAGCAACCGTTAGCCGATGCCACCAGTCTGGCCGGTGCCAAGCTGGCAATTGGACCGATGGTTACCGTCTCGACCTGTTCGGGCACCGATCAGGCCGCCCAGGCCATGGTTCAGCGAACCGGCGGCATCTGCGAGAACATGGAAGGCGGCGCCGTAGCCCAGATCTGCCGCCTTTATGACGTACCCTTTCTCGAGCTGCGCGGCATCTCTAACCAAGTCGAAAACCGCGACCTCAGCCGCTGGGACCTTCCCGCAGCAGCCAGAATCGCCCAGAGAGCCTTGATGGCTTACCTGAAAGACCGCCAAGCCCCTCAGGAATCCGCATGACCGAGACCCTGACCCTTGGTTTTTCACCCTGCCCCAACGACACCTTCCTCTTTTATGCTCTGGTCCACGGCATCGTTCCATTGCCCGGCCTGCAGAGACCGCCGCTGCTGGCCGATGTCGAATCCCTCAACAGCCTGGTGCGCAACAGTTGCCTTGCTATCAGTAAGATATCCTGCCATGCCCTTGGCCACATGCGCCGAGATTATGCCCTGCTGACTAGTGGCGCCGCCCTCGGTCGGGGCTGTGGGCCACTGCTAGTGGCTCGTCGCGATTTCGATCCGGCTGCCCTTGCCAGCGGCCGCATCGCTATCCCCGGCAACCTGACCACGGCCAGTCTGCTGCTGCGCCTGTGGCAGCCGAACTGCCACAATTTAATCGTCCTGCCCTTTGAAAGCATCGTGCCGGCTATTTGTGCCGGCCAGGTCGATGCTGGCTTGATCATTCACGAAGCACGCTTTACCTACGCTCAGCACAATCTGATCGAGCTTGTCGATCTCGGCTGCTGGTGGCAGGAGTTGACCGGTCTGCCCTTGCCCCTTGGCGCGATCGTGGCCCAGCGCCAACTGGGCAACGCGAAAGTCTCCGCCATCGAAAAAGCCATCACCGCCAGCGTTCTCTATGCTCAGAGAAACCCTGGCGCGCCTACTGCGTACATCCGCCAACACGCCCAAGAGCTGGATATCGAGGCCATCGAACAGCACATCGCCCTTTACGTCAACGACTTCACTTTGGATCTGGGGGAGGAAGGACTGGCAGCGATCGAAGAGCTGCTCGGGCGGGCCGCGCAAGCGGAACTTATCCCGCCACAAGAGGGCCCTTTATTGATGCGAACAGACGGCGAATAACTTCGACCACCAACAAGCGCATACGCAGATCATTCAACCTTTATGGCTTCGTTTAAGATCCATTCCCCCTTGCATGTACGCCAGCGGGCCAGTCCTGTCCCTGACCGACCGGTAACAGGTCAGGCTCGCAGCAGGGTTTGCTTTATCCCCCTCCATCGCACGGCAAAAAACAGCCCGGTGGCCGCTAGAGCGCCGAGTCCGTCGGCCAGAATATCCTTCTGCGCATCCCAGATATCCCCCTGAGAACCGAGCACGGCAATACCGGCAGCAGGATCAGCATGCACGGCGTACCACCATTCAAAAAGTTCGTAGCCGGCCGCCACCGTGAAAATGAAAAAGACCGGGAATAGCGCCAGGATTACTCTTGAATTGACCAGCCGCCGACGCAGTAGCAGTTCTGCACAGGGGAAAGCATAGAAGCCGACGGTGAAATGGGCCATGCGATCGTAGTGATTACGCTCGAAACCGAACAGTTCGCTGACGAAATCGAAGGGCACCCGCTCAAAGGTGAAGTGACCACCGATGGTATGGAGAAAGATCAAACAGGCCATCAGCAGATAGGCCAGGTTGGAAAAGGGCTGCTTGCGATAGATGATTACCAGCAGTGCAACAATGGCGACGATGGGCAGATTCTCTGCCACCCATACGGCTCGGTCGTAAGGGGCGATACCTAGGGCGATAAAGAGCAGCAGATAGAGGCTTAGCAGAACTTTTGGGGTCACAGGCTGTCTCCGATCGTAGCGTTTATCAGTCGAGTTTAGGAAGGGCAGACTCTTTGGCCGGAAGCCAAGAGCTCGGCACGGCATCGCTCCAGCCAAGATCCGCCAGCAAAGCGCAGAAATCTTCGGCTAAAGGCGCCTGGATGGTCAGAGGAAGATCACTATAAGGATGAATAAACGACAACTCGGTGGCCGCCAGCAGTAGCCGCTGGCAACCGAATTGCTGGCGAAAGGAACGGTTGTGCTGGCCGTTACCATGGGTGGTATCGCCGATAATGGGGTGGGACAGATGCTTGAAGTGACGGCGCAACTGATGGCGACGCCCGCTCAAGGGCCGAGCCTCAACCAAGCTATAGCGGCTGCTGGCGTAAAGTCCCACAGCGATCGGCAGTTCAACGGTGGCCAGGCGGCGAAAATCGGTACGGGACGGCCGGGCCTCGACGGGTGGAGCCTTGGCGACTCGCTGATCTGGTTCATCGCGCAACGGATAGTCGATAGTGCCCTGTTCAGGGCTATAACCGCGTAATACCGCCAGATACTTTTTGCCCACTTGGCGACCGGCAAAAGCTTCGGCCGTTCGGTGAGTCGCCTCGGATGAGAGCCCAAAGAGCAAAACCCCGGAGGTCGGCTTATCGAGGCGATGAACCGGATAGACGCGCTGACCGAGTTGATCTCGCAGTATTTGTAGCGCAAACCGGGTTTCCCGCCGATCGATGGGGCTGCGATGTACGAGCAAACCGGCAGGCTTGTTGACCGCCACTAAATGCTCATCCCTATAGAGAATCTCTAGCGTCTCGTCCATAACAGCTTAACTCGACGCCAAGGCGTCGAGCTCTTCCCAACGACTAAAGGCCTCTTCCAGCTCCTGCTCCGCTTGTGCTAGGCGCTGTTGCAGGCCAGCTACCGCGTCACCGCGACTACGATAAAGCTCCGGGTCGGCTAACTGCTGCTGCAGGGCCTCGATCTCCTCTTCCAGAGCGTCGATACGCTGCGGCAGTTCATCGAACTCCTGGCGTTCCTTAAAGCTCAATTTACGGGGCCGCTCTTTGACCGGTTTGCTCCGCGGCACCTTAACCTTGTCTTTGACCGGCTCCGCCTTCTGGCTCGGCCGCTGGCGCAACCAGTCGTCGTAACCGCCGACATACTCGCCGACCCGCCCATCCCCTTCGAAGACCAGACAGCTGGTCGCCACTCGATTGATAAACTCCCGGTCATGACTGACCAGAAACAGGGTACCCTGATAATCGGCCAGCAGTTCTTCCAGCAGATCGAGGGTCTCCAGATCGAGATCATTGGTCGGCTCATCAAGAACCAGCAGGTTGGCCGGGCGGGTAAAGAGTTTGGCCAGTAACAATCGATTGCGCTCGCCGCCGGAGAGAATTCGTACCGGACTGCGGGCCCGATCGGGGGTGAAGAGAAAGTCCTGCAGATAACCGTAGACATGGCGTTGCTGACCGCCGACGGTGACCGTATCCTGATCACCGGAGAGGTTCTGCTGCACGGTCAGTTCGGGATCGAGTTGTTCACGCAACTGGTCGAAATAGAGCACCTCAAGATTGGTGCCGAGCTTTACTTGGCCCTGCTGCGGATCCAGTTCTCCGAGCAACAACTTGAGCAGGGTCGTCTTGCCGGCGCCATTGGGACCGATTATACCGATGCGGTCGCCACGCAGTACGGTGCTGGTAAAGTTTTCAATCAGCGGGCGCTCGTCGTAGCGGAAGCCCAGCCCCTCGACCTCGGCCACCAGTTTGCCACTGCGACCGGCTTCATCCACCTGCAGATTGACCGAACCTGTGCGATTACGCCGCTGACTGTGCTCTTCGCGCATCTTCTGTAAAGCCCGCACTCGGCCCTCGTTGCGGGTTCGCCGGGCCTTGACACCCTTGCGAATCCATACCTCCTCTTCGGCCAATTTGCGGTCGAAACGAGCCCAGGCCTGCTCCTCAGAATGCAGC
>MAXT01000093.1:0-1115 GCA_001751225.1 Desulfuromonadales bacterium C00003107
TCGCATATCGGCGATTTCGAGTGGCAAAGGACGCCGAACCCTCCAGGCTAGCCCGCACAATTATAAATAGACTGTGGATTAAATAAAACCTTTGGATTTTTAAAAGGTGTCCATAACAAAAACTTCACCTTTCTCATGACGGGGATATGTGGGTACGACATCTATTTTTATGTCTAACCGCTTCTCCAAATCTTTATACCTGTTCCTGATAGTAATCTCAGTGGTGCCCATAACCTTGGCTATTTCCCTCTCCGTTCGATACTCGCCGCCTACAATTGCCGCGATGTATATTGCCGCAGCCGCAGTTCCTATTGGTCCCCAACCCTTGGTTGCTTCTACCCCTTTATCATCATTTAGTATCTCGATTGCCCTCTCCCTCGTCGTCGGACTCACACCGAGTTCGGAGCAGAACCGGGGTATGAAAAGTGCAGGGTCAGCAGGTGCGAGTTTTATCCCCAATTTCCGTAAGAGGAATATGTACGCCCTTCTTATCTTCTTTAAAGGACTTCTTGAGATCTTTGCAACCTCTTTCAGCGTCCTTGGGACTCCATATTGCCTACAAACAATGTATAGCATTGCAGAGACTAATTCTTCTATGCTCCGCCCTTTAATCAATTTCTCCTTCGCAGCCCTCCGGTATAGCACAGAAGTCGCCTCCCGAATATNNGGCAGTTTAAGCGCACAAGCCATTCTATCTATCTCAACGAGTGCGAATGCAAGGGTCTTTTCATTACTATCCATATTTACCCACCGCACTCTCTTTATGCCTGGCGGCAAGGATGGTGTCGGCGTGCTCAATCCTTTATCGTGTATCCTATAACTCATACCGGGACCAGTTCTTATCCTCTTGGAAGCTTGTTCAGCATCAAATGCGCGCCATTCTGGTCCAACGTCCACTATATTCTCGTCTATTACCATGCCACAATCTGCACAGTAAAGCTCTGCATGCTTAGAATCTGATACTACATTCTTCGACCCGCATTCCGGGCAGTCTTTTGTTCTTATTGTCATAATTATGATCTCCTCCAAAAAGTACTCATCCCCACTCCGCAAAGCCATAGGGGAGATAGCAATTTGAGCGACATTTATAGGCGTAAACGCTTATCCACTAACTG
>MAXT01000093.1:1252-1881 GCA_001751225.1 Desulfuromonadales bacterium C00003107
CGAAGATGGTTTCGTAAACATCGTTGTTACTCAGGTATAAACTATGGGATTAGATGTGGATAAATTCACGGGGGCATTGATAGGTAGTGCGGTGGGAGATGCTTTAGGTGCGCCCGTAGAGGGGTATAGCATGGAGAAGGTGCGTTCGGTCTATGGCGAGGGAGAGGTATGGGCGATGAAATCGGGTCGCTATACGGACGATACGCAGATGATGATAGGCGTTGCAGAATCTTTAATAGAGAATAGGGGCTTCAATGGGGCGGATATGGCACTGAAGTTTATCCAGAATTACGATGAGCGAAGGGGATATGGTCCCGGGTCTAAGGAAGCGTTGCGGAGGATAAGTGATGGCGAGAGTTGGGAAGAGGTTTCAAAGAAGCTATTTGGGGGTAACGGTTCGTATGGCAATGGCGCTGCGATGCGGATTGCCCCCGTGGGTATATTTTATTATGATAACGCAGAAGTGCTGAGGGAAATAGCATATAAATCAAGCCATATTACGCATTCTCACGTGCTTGGAAAGGAAGGCGCAGCTCTTCAGGCTTATTCCATCGCTCTTGCGGTACGTGGACATAAAGAAGATATGTTGTCCCGCCTGAAAGAGTTTGTTAAATCTGAAGCGTATAAAG
>MAXT01000093.1:1960-3509 GCA_001751225.1 Desulfuromonadales bacterium C00003107
GAAGCGGCTTTTAACTCCGTACCCACCGCTATTTACTCTTTTATCAGATTTAACACTTTTAAAGATGCTGTCACCTATGCAGTAAGTTTAGGTGGCGATACCGATACCATAGGAGCAATGACCGGAGCGATAAGTGGTGCTTTTTATGGCGAAGGTGCAATTCCCAAAGGGTGGATCGGGAAGTTGGAAGAGGGAGAAAAAGGCAGGAGTTATATAAAGAGGTTGGGTGAATTGTTGTACCGTATCAAGATGCAACTCTGAGTTTTAGCAATCCCTTTCACCGCGCACGCTTATATTAAATAATAATAGGTGCAATCTAAATAGGTAATGATGACTGAGCAGAAAGAAGTGACGGAGATGAAGGGTGCTATATTCAAGGCATTGGGCAGTAAGACGCGGGTGGCGATGATAAAGCTTTTGATGATTCGAGAGTATCATGTATCGGGCCTTGCAAAAGCCTTGGATATCTCGGTTCCGGTCGCGGCTAAGCACGTAAAAATATTAGAGAAGGTAGGGGCGGTGGAGAACGAGGTATTTGGTAAAACACACGTATTGAGCGTGAACAGAGAGCGGCTGTACGAAGCGATGGAGACGTTTAGCGATGAATACGAGATAGAAGTAGAGAAAGGCGCGAGTTTGCTGGACGCATTAAGGGCGGTTGCAGGTGTTGGAGTAAAGAGAGTAGCGGACCGAGAGTTTATTGTTTCCGTGGACAATGAAGAGGGGTTTTTTGTGTATGAAGTAAATGGAAAGCTTCCTAATATGCCTATTAACGAATATAAGATAAATAAGGGTGAAGAGATAGAAATAAAGCGGTTGGTNNGTACTTAAGAAAAGAGTGAGAGTAAAAATCAGTAAAAATCCCAAATAATACCCAAAAAACGTGTCTTTATACCGAAGTCAAATGGTGACAGAAGACCGCTTGGAACATGGACTGAAGAACGTGTAATCAATGTTCTGTTTGAAATCTAAGTTTCTACGCACCAACCAACGCCTGTCGTAACAGTTCCTTCTGCTGCACCGTGAGCTTCCTTGGCGTTTCCACAACTACCGCCACATATAAGTCACCACGACCCTTATCACCGCGCATCGGCATCCCCAGTCCACGCAGCCGAAGTCTGGCGTCTGTCTGTGTTTCAGCCGGAATTTTTACTTTAACCTGCTTACTATCTATTGTCTTGACCATAATTTCACCGCCTAAGGCTGCCTGAGCGAAACTAATCGGTGCTTTCATATAAAGGTCTGCGCCACGTCTTTCAAAGACTGGATGTGGTAAAACGTTTAATATCACGTGCAGGTCACCCGGTTCTCCACCAATCTGGGACTCAGGAGCTCTTCCTGCCTTCGGGATTCTTATCTCGTATCCAGATTCAACACCCTTCTTAATCTTAAGCACTACCTTTGTACGCTTTGATACCGTGCCCTTACCACCACATACGCTGCATAAGTCTAAATTGGATTTCCCGGTGCCTTTACATTGCGGACAGACCGCAGCGGTTATCACATGGGAACCCCTTCTACTTTGCACGTTCCTTATCTGGCCTGTGCC
>MAXT01000093.1:3617-3805 GCA_001751225.1 Desulfuromonadales bacterium C00003107
AGCGTAATATTCAAACTTAAACGGACGTCAGCACCGCGAACCGGCTTTTGTATCACTTCTCCACTACCAAAGAGGGTGTCAAATATGCCACCGCTACCCGCAAATCCGGGGCGGGACGTGGACCTGAAGAACGAATTGAATATCGCACTCCCAAAGATATCCTCAACATCCTGAGAATGCGTGAAGTG
>MAXT01000093.1:4000-4223 GCA_001751225.1 Desulfuromonadales bacterium C00003107
AACACCAAGTGTCTCGTAATAATCTTTCTTCGGCATATACTACCTCTACATCAGTCTCAAATGCACTAATAGCATTTGTTTAGCTTATATAAAAATAGAAAAAGCCCAAATCCAAACGGATTTGAGCATCATTGGACAATCGGGGTTATTTTTCTTAATCCTCCTCATCCACTACTTTATATTCTGCATCTGCAGCGCCCTGCCCTCCTTCCTTGGGGCCTTC
>MAXT01000093.1:4300-4536 GCA_001751225.1 Desulfuromonadales bacterium C00003107
TTCTGGACATCTTCGCTCTTTAGCGTCTCCTTCAGTCGTTCTGTAATAGCATTTATTCGCACCCGTTCGTCACTCGTGACTTTATCGCCCAAATCCGTAAGTGCTTTTTCAGTGGTATATACAAGACTCTCCGCCTGATTCTTCGTTTCTATAGTCTCACGGCGTCTTTTATCTTCCTCTTCAAACCGCGTTGCATCATTAACCATCCGGTCTATCTCACTCTGCGATAATTTTGT
>MAXT01000093.1:4679-4981 GCA_001751225.1 Desulfuromonadales bacterium C00003107
CCTTGCAGGACATTTATCTCTACACTCGTTTGACTATCGGCAGCAGTCGAAAATATTTCGCTCTTCTTCGTGGGAATCGTGGTGTTCCTCTCTATCAATTTGGTGCATACTCCACCCAGGGTCTCAATACCAAGCGATAGTGGCGTGACGTCCAGCAGCAGTACATCCTTCACTTCGCCCGTGAGTACGCCTGCTTGTATTGCAGCACCCATAGCCACGCATTCCATCGGGTCAACGCCTCGCTCGCCTTTTACACCCACGTAATCCACGATGAAGTTCTGCACTATCGGCATCCTTGTCGG
>MAXT01000093.1:5041-5486 GCA_001751225.1 Desulfuromonadales bacterium C00003107
TATCTACTATGGGTCGCACGAGTTCCTCTAATTTCGCCCTCGTGAGCTTCATTACGAGATGCTTCGGTCCCGTAGCGTCTGCGGTGATAAACGGTAGGTTTATATCGGTCTCAAGCACATTAGAAAGCTCTATCTTCGCCTTTTCTCCAGCCTCCCGCAGTCTTTGCAACGCCATGCTATCATTCCTTACGTCTATTCCCGATTGCTTCTTAAACTCTTCCGCCACGTNNACAACTGCGTTATCCATGTCCGTGCCACCCAACTGAGTGTCGCCACTCGTGGATATGACCTCAAATACACCCTCACTGAACTCCATTATCGTTACGTCCAGTGTGCCACCACCGAAATCGAATACCAGAATCTTCTGTTCCGTCTCCGTCTTATCAATGCCATAAGCCAGAGCCGCGGCTGTGGGTTCGTTTATTATTCTGACGACTTCTAAACC
>MAXT01000094.1 GCA_001751225.1 Desulfuromonadales bacterium C00003107
TCACTAAATTGATAAAGGATATGCGGTATCAGTTGGAACGTGCGAATATGCGAAGCCGAGAACTGAAGATTGTAACCGCAATCAGGTCTGACGTACTTACGGAACGTTTATTGCACGCGTTGGCAACCGGGAATTGGGTTGGTGGCAGATCTGGCGTTTCTCAGTTGTTGGAACGGAGCAATTATATAGCCACGTTAAGCCATCTAAGACGGATAATTTCGCCCTTATCAAGGGCTCAGCCACATTTTGAAGCTCGTGACCTGCATCCCACGCAATGGGGGAAAATTTGTCCGACGGAAACACCAGAAGGTCCTAACTGTGGATTGGTGAAGAATTTTTCGCAGATGGTTGAAATAACGGTGGGGGTAGATACGGAAAGTTTTAAAGATGCTTTATATGCACTCGATATCGTTCCGCCCGCCCGTTCGTTGGAGATAGCAGCAAAAAACAGGGCTCGTATCTTTGTGAACGGCGATTTCTTGGGGTTCTCTACCGAGCCTGAGATATTTGTAGATGAAGTGAGGCGGATGAGGAGGAAGGGTGAAATATCGAATCAAGTGAATCTCGCTCATTACAGCGGCAGAAGGGACATAATAATAAACTCTGATCGAGGAAGGGCGCGGAGACCGGCGATAATAGTGGAAAACGGAAAACCATTGGTTACGGCATCACACATAGAAAAGCTGAGAACTGGCGAAATGGGGTTTGAGGACCTGGTAAAGAAAGGAACGATAGAGTATATGGATGCGGAGGAAGAGGAGAATGCGCTGATAGCTATGAACGAAGAGGATTTAACAGGTGTTGGTGCTAAGGATTATACGCATCTGGAAGTGGATCCCTCTTTGATTTTAGGCATAGTTGCAGGGTTGATACCGTATCCCGACCACAATTCGTCACCACGTAACACAATGGGCTGTGCTATGTCGAAACAATCATTAGGCATTTCATCTGCGAATTATAAACCTCGTGCCGATACCAGAACTCATATCATGTACAATCCACAGAAGCCGTTAGTAAGGACGAGGACCGCCGACCTTATTTTACATGGTAAAAGGCCTGCGGGACAAAATTTTGTCGTTGCTGTTTTGAGCTATGAAGGTTATAATATGGAGGATGCACTGATTTTAAACCGTGCTACAATAAATCGGGGATTAGGAAGGAGTCATTTCTTCAGAACCTACGAGGGAGAGGAGAGGCGGTATCCAGGTGGGGAAGAGGACAGGTTTGAGATACCTGATACTGAGATCGTGGGCGTGAGGACTCACGATGCCTATAACCAACTTGATGAGGATGGTATAATAAATTCAGAGGTGGATGTGCTGCCAAATTCCGTGTTAATAGGGAAAACAAGTCCGCCAAGGTTTTTAGAGGAATCCACAGAGCTCTTGAGTCCTTTAGAAAGGCGAGATACCTCTGTTTGTACTCGGTCTAACGAGCAAGGGACAGTGGATTCTGTCGTGGTTATGGAATCGAGTAGCAACCGCAGATTAGCGAAAATCAGCGTTCGCGACCAGAAGATACCGGAAATAGGGGATAAGTTTGCATCCCGGCATGGTCAGAAGGGGGTTATTGGGCTAATCGTACCTCCCGAAGATATGCCATTCACTGAAGAAGGAATCATCCCTGATATGATAATAAATCCTCATGCCATTCCTTCGAGGATGACTGTGGGGCACGTGCTGGAGATGATAGGCGGGAAAGTAGGTGCAATGGAAGGGCGGTACATAGACGGAACTGCCTTTTGGGGCGAGTCTGAGGAAGACTTAAGAGCAGGACTTGAGCGTACTGGATTCTCTCATACAGGTAGAGAAGTAATGAGGAATGGTGAAACGGGAGAGAATATAGAAGCTGACGTCTTCATCGGTGTCGTGTACTATCAGAAATTGTATCACCTGGTTTCGGCTAAGATGCACGCGAGGGCGAGGGGTCCTGTGCAAATATTAACGAGACAACCTACGGAAGGAAAAGCAAGAGAGGGTGGACTTCGGTTTGGCGAGATGGAACGAGATGTTCTTATAGGTTATGGAGCTGCGATATCGCTGAAAGATAGACTATTGGATGAATCCGACCGGGTTGTTGAGCTGGTATGTGGCGCTTGTGGTATGATTGCGAGCCCTGATAGCAAAACGGGGTCTGTGCATTGCCCAAATTGTGGTTCTGATACGGATATATATCCGGTGGAGATGAGTTATGCGTTCAAGCTACTACTGGACGAAATGAAAGTGCTATGCATCGCACCGCGATTAATGTTGGAGGAGGCGGTCTGAGATGAGGACGAAGAAGATAAAGGGCTTAAAATTCGGTCTACTGTCACCGAAAGAGATAAGGAAGATGAGCGCTGCGAAGGTAATAACAGCCGATACATACGGAGAAGACGGTTTTCCAATAGAGATGGGTTTGGTGAACCAGCGGTTAGGTGTTATTGACCCGGGGTTAAGATGTAAAACATGTGGTGGCAGAATGGGTGAATGTCCAGGCCATTTTGGTCATATAGAGCTCGCGGCGCCAGTTATGCACATAGGGTATGTCAAACTGATATACCGAATACTAAACGCAACGTGCAGGAAATGTGGCAGGGTCTTGCTGGATGAAGGAGAACGAAAGCAGTTTTTAGAAGAAATAGCGAAATACCGTGAGCGACAAGAGGATATAGGCACTGTGGTGAAGCTTATATTCAAAGAAGCGGCGAAGAAGGAGGTATGTATGTATTGCGGTGAATACTTTAGTATAGCTGCAGAAGGTTTAGAGGAGGATATGGGTACTGGTGCTGTCTCGAATAAATTGAAGAAAAAATTTGAAGAGGCTGGTTTTTCAATTTCTAAAAAAGCTTTACTTAAGAAAGAGATGGACAATAAATGTCTGTTTAGCTGGCGTGATGTTCTCGAGAACGATGGTGAGCAGCTACGAAATTCATTGATTGATAATTTTGATATTACTTGGGCGAAAAATGCCACCATCACGAAAATCCAGAAAGAGAGGCGGATATCTGTTTCCGACGGCAAAAAATCGGTCGATATTACTATAACGTCGAAAAAAGATAGAATAACCATTGAACTTGGCGATGGGGTTTCATATGAGCTACCGGTGAAGAAGGCTCTGGGTAAGCTAAACATATTCAATTATAAATGGGAAATAGAGGATGGAGAGAAGGTCTATATTCTAAAACGCGTGGCTGAGATGTTAAACATTTACTGCGGCGAGCGTATGAGGCGGATAAAATACGATAAACCTACTACTTACAAGGAGATAGATGAAGAAGGAAACGAGCGTAGATTGATGCCCACTGACGTGCGAGAGCGGCTTGAAAGGATACCTGACGAGGATACTGCATATTTAGGAATGGATTCAAAAAGTGCAAGACCCGAGTGGATGGTCCTTACCGTACTACCTGTCCCTCCTGTAACTGCAAGACCTTCTATCACATTGGAGAGCGGGCAAAGAAGCGAAGATGACCTCACACATAAATTGGTGGATATAATAAGGATAAACCAGCGGTTCATGGAAAATAGGGATGCGGGTGCGCCGCAATTGATAATAGAAGATCTGTGGGAACTTCTTCAGTATCACGTAAGCACCTATTTCGATAACGATATTGCAGGGGTGCCTCCTGCGCGACATAGGAGTGGCAGACCTCTTAAGACTATGGCGCAACGGTTAAAGGGAAAAGAAGGTAGATTTAGAGGTTCGTTATCCGGAAAAAGGGTGAATTTCTCTGCTCGAACGGTTATATCCCCTGATCCTGACATAGATATAGGAGAGGTTGGCGTTCCAGAAGATATCGCAAAAGAGTTGACCATCACCGTTAATGTAACTGAACGAAACCGCAAACTATTGAGCGAGACCGTTCAGAGGGGTAAGAACCATCCGGGTGCTAATTATGTGCGAAGAGCAGATGGTAAAAAGGTAAAAGTAACGGATATCAATTACGAGACGTTAGCAGAAGAGTTAGACATAGGGTGGAAGGTGGAAAGGCATCTTGTAGATGGCGACCTCGTTTTGTTCAACAGGCAGCCCTCTCTGCATAGATTGAGCATAATGACGCATTATGTGCGTGTGATGCCCGGTAAAACGTTCAGATTAAATCCGTCCGTATGTCCCCCCTACAATGCCGATTATGACGGTGATGAAATGAACCTGCATGTGCTGCAGACAGAGGAAGCGAGGGCTGAGGCTAAGATTCTGATGGCGGTGCAGCGAAACATAATATCACCCAGATTTGGCAGACCTATTATCGGTGGCCTTCACGATTACATCACGGGGATATACTTACTTACAGAAGGAGTGAAGAACTTTGAGAAGGAGGTAGTGCTGGATATACTGGATAATGTGGATGTTAATGATTTGGGCGAACCTGCGGGGACATACACGTCGAGCGTTTACGAGGAAATCCCGTATTGGACCAACAAGCAAATATTCAGCCAGATCTTACCTAAGGACCTGGATTTGCAATTTCGTGCTACGGTGTGCGAGAAGTGCACCGAGAAAGGCTTGACGTGTGAGAAAGAGAAATGCCCCCATGAGGCGTATGTTTTAATAAAAGGGGGGAAATTGATATGTGGAGTAATAGATGAAGCAGCGGTAGGCTCGTTCAAAGGGCGAATAATAGACAGAATATTCAGGCACTATGGGGAAGTACCAGCAAAAGAGTTTATAAGAGATGTTTCTCGACTCGCTATTAATTATATTCTGCAAAGTGGTTTCAGCTTCGGGATAAGCGATGAGGATATACCAACGGAAGGAAAAGAGCAGATAAGAGAAGAGGCGGTGCGTGAAGCAGAGAAGAATGTTGATTTGTTGATAAGGGCGTACGATGCAGAAGAGCTGGAGGCTTTACCAGGGCGGACGGTGGAGGAGTCGCTGGAGCTGTTGATAATGCAGAATCTTGGTCGTGCGAGAGATGAGGCCGGGAATATTGCAGAAAAGTATCTCGGCATAGCGAACCCGGGGGTGCTGATGGCAAGATCGGGTGCACGTGGTTCTATGCTCAATTTAACGCAAATGACTGCGTGCGTGGGTCAGCAATCTGTCCGTGGAGAACGGATAAGGCGGGGCTACCAGCAGAGAACGTTGCCTCACTTTAGACCCGGTGACCGTAGTGCAGATGCGCGTGGCTTCGTGAGAGCGTCATTCAAGGATGGGTTATCCCCCGCAGAATACTTCTTCCACGCAGTTGGAGGTCGGGAAGCATTGGTGGACACCGCTGTCCGTACTTCTCAGAGCGGATACTTCCAGAGGCGGCTCATTAACGCTTTACAGGACCTTGAAGTGAAGTATGATGGAACAGTCCGAGAAACAAGGGATACCGTCGTACAATTCAAATACGGTGAAGATGGTGTTGACCCCTCAAAAACTGAAGGTGGGAAAGTTGTGGATATAGACGAGATAATAAGAGAAGAGATAGAGGAGAGTGCATAGACCAAGATGGGGGATAAGAAAGAAGTAGCAAAAGATTTGGCTAACTTGGGTATAGATAATGAAATGGCGGAGCAA
>MAXT01000095.1 GCA_001751225.1 Desulfuromonadales bacterium C00003107
GTTTGGCGGTGAGCAAGTCCAGATTGCCATCGTGATCGAGCAAAAAGGTGCCGAGACCGAGCACTGTTCTGGGCAGGTAGCCGGTTCCGTCCACGATCTTTTCAATGTCATCGATGTGGTTGTTTATCAGGTCGTACAGCAAGTCCAAGTCAATTTCCATATTCTGCTCTCCTGTAGTGTTGAGGGATACCTCAAAGGTAGTGTGTTTAGCTGTGTCGCTTATCGTGGTTTACGGGGACTGTTTTTCGGCGGAGCGCCCCTTTTTGGTTTGGAGGACAAGCGTTTTTTCGCGGATCCCGCGCTGGCTTCCCGTCGTGGCTTTCTTCTGCTTAAGGTCGCTCTTTGCCGTCCGTCTTCGTCTTGCGGTTTGCTGCCCCGGCGCGGTTTCGGATTGTCGCTCTGTTCTTTTCGATCAGTTTTTTGATCGGCCCCCTGCTCCTTCTTTTGCTTCTGTTTTGGTTTTTTCGGTTTCTTTGGCCGCACCCGCAAATCGCGGGACAACGGCACCGCATGGGTCGGAATGAAGCCCTTCTCCACCTCCCGCACCAGGGTCTGGCGGATCAGGGTCTCTATGGCGGCCAATAGCTTGACCTCATCGGCACTGACCAGCGAGATGCCCTCCCCCGCGGATTCGGCACGACCGGTACGGCCGATGCGGTGAATGTAATCTTCAGGGACTTTGGGCAGCTCAAAATTGATCACCTGCGGCAGTTCGCTGATGTCGATACCCCGCGCGGCGATGTCGGTGGCCACCAGCACTCGGACCCGGTTCGCCTTGAAGTCGGCCAGGACGCGGGTCCGCACCCCTTGACTCTTACTGCCGTGGATCGCCGAAGCTGAAATGCCGTCGCGAATCAGGTTTTGCACCAGGCTGTCGGCGCCGTGCTTGGTACGGGTGAAGACTAGCACCTGCGTCCAGCCTTGGTTGCGCACCAGGTGACTGAGCAGAGCCGCCTTCTTGCTCTTGTCGACCTCATAAACCCATTGCTTGACGCTCTGGGCGGTGGAGTTTCGCGGGCTGACCTCGATCTGCAACGGCTTGTTAAGCAGACCGTCGCTGAGCTTGCGGATATCGTCGCTAAAGGTGGCCGAAAAAAGCAGGTTCTGACGCCTTTTCGGTAGCAGAGCTAGAATCTTTCGAATATCGCCGATGAAACCCATGTCGAGCATCCGGTCGGCTTCATCGAGCACCAGGGTCTCTACCTGGGAAAACTTCACGGCGTTCTGGCTGAACAGGTCAAGTAAACGGCCCGGTGTCGCCACCAGCACATCGACTCCGCTGCGCAGTTTCATCATTTGCGGATTGATCTTCACTCCACCGTAGACCACGCCCGATTTAAGGGAAAGGTGCTTGCCATAGCTGGCCACGTTCTGACCAACTTGCACCGCCAGCTCGCGGGTCGGCGTCAGCACCAAAGCACGAATGTGGTTCGATCTTACTCTGGAGCCGTTGGCAAGCCGCTGCAGCAGGGGCAGGGTGAAACTGGCGGTCTTTCCGGTACCGGTTTGCGCCGTGGCCATGACATCCCTGCCGGCGAGCACAGCAGGAATCGCTTTGACCTGGATCGGAGTGGGCGTGGCATAGCCGCTTTCGTCGATAGCCTGCAGAAGGGGCGCGGAGAGTCCAAGGGAAGCAAATGACATAGGCGGTTTCTCGAAAAGCAGTTGATGGTCTGGGGTCGGCGGATTACAAGGCTGATCGGCGAGCATCTTCTCTCAGGGCATTCCTTGAAGCTCTATCCACCAGGGTAAACAGTCGATCGATATCATTTTTGTGCTTTGATGCCTGATGACCTTGCACCTTGACCAGTTCACAATCCAGCTGATCGAACCTTCTATAAAAATCTTGATACAGTTCGTAATTTTTGAGGCGCGTATTCTTCTTAGAGCAATAATCGTTTCGCTCCAATCGATCCCTTCTTGCTGGTAAACCGATGATGTTTTGAGAATCCGTAACCACGATCAGCGGCCGCCCTAAAAGCTGGATATCGTCAAGCGCCCATAATAACGTTTGCAATTCCAGTTTCGTCGAGGACGTAGGTACAAAGCGCTTCACTTTTACTTGCCTGCTCAGTTCATCAAACGAAAGTCCAGGGTCAGATACCGCGAGATAGGCTCCATAGCCAACCTTCGTCTGGACGTTCACACTGCCATCCGTAAAGAGCGTGACTGCATCCATCAAAATTGCGGGTTATCCTCTGCGCCCTCATCACGCTTGATGATAATGGTCGCCAGGTACAGGTTCTCGACTTTCTTCCTTGCCCAAGGCGACCTGCGCAGAAATTTGAGACTGGAATTGACAGAGGGGTCGTTCTTAAAGCATCGGATGTTGATGCAATTTCCCAATTCATCCCAGCCGTAATACTCAACCAGACTGTTGACGATCTGCTTCAGGGTCACGCCGTGCAGAGGGTCATTCACTCGTTGATCACTCATGGGTTAAACTTTCTCCCCTCAGGTGCGTCGTTGTAGCAGCAGGTAGCGGATAGCGTACCAGAGGACCATGATCAGGGCCATCAGCGGCAACGCCGGGATAAAGAGACCGGTGACCTGCGCCAGCACGATGGCGATGAACAGCGCGACCACCGAGATCGGCAGGTAGCGAC
>MAXT01000096.1:0-260 GCA_001751225.1 Desulfuromonadales bacterium C00003107
GTCCTGCAGAGTGCGGTCGGTGGCTTGGTGTTCTTCCATACCCGCCAGCAACTGTTCGAGGTTCTCCAGTCGGCCTTTAGCCTCCTGGCGTTCCCCCTCGGTCATGGCCCCTTGCGCTTCCTCCCGCAGGAGCGGCCCATAGCCACTCTCTTCGATGAGTTCAGCGGTCAATTGTGGGAAAGGTAGCGCCGCCAGTCGACCTTGAAAATCGTTCATCAGTGCAACGAACTTGCTCACTTTATTGGCTGCAGCGCCCTTCA
>MAXT01000096.1:293-3726 GCA_001751225.1 Desulfuromonadales bacterium C00003107
AAATCCCCCAGCCTCCAGTTCCAGGGTGGCGATACGTTCCACTGTTTTGGCACCGATTCCGCGAGCCGGGACGTTAACGATGCGTTTGGCAGACAGGGCATCGGCGGGATTGACCAGGGTACGCAAATAGGCCAATACATCCTTAACTTCCATACGAGCAAAGAACTTGACCCCGCCAACCATCACATAGGGCAGCCGTTCGGAAACCAAAGCCTCCTCCAGAGATCGTGACTGGGCGTTGGTGCGATAAAAAACCGCGACGTCACGGAGATGGCGATCGGCCAACCTCAACTTGGCGATCTCGGCAGCAACAAAGCGCGCCTCGGCCAGGTCGTCGCTGCAATCCTTGAGGGTAATGGGTTCACCTGCCGGATTATCGGTCCACAGGGTTTTACCCTTACGGCCGACATTACACGCCACCACTTCGCCAGCCGCCTCAAGAATAGTCGAGGTCGAGCGGTAACTCTGTTCCAGGCGAATCACGCGACTGCCGGCGAAGTCCCGTTCAAAGTTGAGGATATTCGTGATCTCAGCGCCGCGCCAGGCGTAAATGGACTGGTCGTCGTCCCCTACTACGCACAGGTTGCCGTGGCCTGCGGCCAGCATCTTGACCAAGCGGTACTGCACCTGGTTGGTGTCCTGAAACTCGTCGACCAGCAGATGATGAAAGCGCTCGGCATAACGGGCCAGCACCGCCGGATGTTCCTCGAACAGACGCAGGGTGCACAGTAACAAATCGCCAAAATCTAGAGCGTTGGCCCGCTTCAGGCGTCGCTGGTAGAGCTCGTAGACTCGGGCGGTAAGTTCCCCGTAGTAATCGCTACGATCGACCTCGTCCGGCAACAGAGCACTATTTTTGGCGCTATCGATGGCCGACGCCGCTGAACGGGCCTTAAGGGTCTTCTCCGGAATACTGAGTTCCTTAAGGCAATCCCGCAGCAGCCGCTGCTGATCCTGATCGTCATAGATGGTAAAATCGCTGTTGTATCCTAGGACTTCGATATCCCGCCGCAGAATCCGCACGCAGGCTGCGTGAAAGGTACTCACCCAGGGTAACTCGCCGGGGCCGAGCAGGCCTTCCAGCCGTTCCCGCATCTCGGCGGCCGCCTTGTTGGTGAAGGTCACAGCCAGAATCTGCCAGGGCGCGACACCGCCTTCACGAATCAGATGAGCCACCCGGTGGGTCAGGGTGCGGGTTTTGCCCGAACCGGCTCCGGCCAGGATTAACAGCGGACCTTCCTGGTGGAGCACCGCCTGCTGCTGCATTTCATTGAGGGATGTGAGCAAATCATTCATCACCAGCCTCCTCCAGCTGACGAACCATCAAGGCCCGGTTGTAGGCTGACACCATGTCTCTGCGGGAGACGATGCCGAGTAACTTGTTGCCATTATTGCGATCCACCACCGGCAGCTGCTCAATATTTCGATAGCCGATCTTGCGCATAGCGCTGTCGAGGTTTTCATCCTGATTAACGGTGATCACGTCGAGAGTCGCCAGCTCCTTGACCACCACTAGGTCAAGCAGATCGGGTTCAAAGACTACTCCCATGAAATCCTGCACCGAAATAATGCCCGTCAGTTCAGCATCACGGTTGATCAAGGGGAAATTGGTGTGCCGGGTACTGGCCATAAACTGATTGAACTGACGCAGGGTCATGTTCTCAGGAATCGATTCGGGATCGCGGGTCATGACCGCACCAACCCGCAGGGACTTCATAATATTGCGCTCTTTACCGGCTTCAAGGTCGATGCCGGCTCGGGACAGCTCCACCGTATCGAGACTATCGGCCTTGAAGTGGCGACTGATGGCGGTACCGATCACGCAAGAGAGCATGATGGGAATAATGATATCGTAGGAGCCGGTCATCTCGAAGAGCAGAAAGATGGCGGTCATCGGTGCATGGGTAGCGGCCGCCAAAAACGCCCCCATACCGACCAGGGCATAGGTGCCGGGCAGAGTGACCACTCCGGGGAATATGCTCTGCAGCAACTTACCGAAGGCACCGCCGGTCACCGCACCTATATACATGGAAGGGGCGAAGAGCCCGCCGGGCAACCCCGAACCGAGGGTCAGCGAAGTGGCCAGCGCCTTGACCAGGACCAGTGCCGCCAGCAGCCAGAAAATTCCCTCGCCGCGCAACACCGATTCCATGAATTCATAGCCGTTGCCAAAGATCTGCGGAAAAACAATGCCAATAACGCCAACCAGGGCTCCGCCGAGGACCGGCTTGGCCAAGGGATGCAGCTTCAGAGCAGCGAAGCGGTCCTTGATCCGGTAATGGAAATTGATAAAGACCACCGCCAGCACCCCGACCAGCATGCCGAGCACCACATAGAAGATCAGCTCCCAGGGGTGGGCCACCGAATAGGACGGCGCCCGCAGTGCCGGCACATCGCCGAGCAAGGCCCGGGAAACCACGGTAGCGATGCCAGAGCTGATGACGATAGCGGTAAAGCTGCTCAGTTCAAAGGCAGCTAGCAGAACGATTTCGTGGGCAAAGAAGACCCCAGCGATGGGCGCATTAAAGGTAGCGGCAATGCCGCCGGCCACACCGCAGGCCACCAGCACCTTGAGCCGCTCGCCGCTCATCTTGAAGACCTGACCGGCTTGGCTGCCGATGGCACCGCCAATCTGGGCGATGGGTCCCTCCTGACCTGCAGAGCCACCGGTGCCGAGAGTAATGGCGCTGGCCAGCCCTCGAGTCAAAATCGTACGGCCGGGGAATTTGGCTCCGCGCAAATTTGCGTGCTCGAGGAAATCAGGGAAGCCGAATTTGAGGTCTTTAGCAAAAAAGATCCCGAAAGGAATCATCAACAAGCCACCAACAACGGGGAACAGCAGCGACCAGAAACGGCCCGCGCTCCACTCATCAAAGGAGATGGCGAAAAATTCCTTGCCCTGCTCGATGACCACCCAATGGATCAGTTCGATCGTCTGACGAAATACGTAGTTGCCAAGCCCGGCCAGAATACCGATAGCCAGCGCCAGCATGACCATGAAGGTATTTTCAGTAATGCCGAGGCGGCTGAGGAGGGCCGGACTGCGGTGACGCAGCCATGTCAGGGCTCCCTTGGCGGAAGCTTGGTGTGATTTTTCCATGGAGGGGCAGTCTTTCACTTGCTGAAGGGGAACAAAGACGCCGGCAAACGCCGGCAGATGAAACAATTTTAAATGGCGCCAACCGGCAACAGCAAAGAAATACTTCCGGAAGCGGTCACCAGACCTTCAATCAGATTCGGTAGACTTGTTCGGTGCTCAAGGTTTCCACCCCGGCCTCACTGAAAATCTGCTGAACTGATTCGGCATCTTCGACATCGATGACCAGTATAGCACTACGCTGGTCGCCGAGTACCGTGCCATAGGCGTTCTGCACATTAAGGCCGGCCTTGGCCAACAGCAGCAGCATATCGTGCAGGGTCCCTGGCGCGTCGG
>MAXT01000097.1 GCA_001751225.1 Desulfuromonadales bacterium C00003107
GAAAAGAAGGACGGATGTCTGAGCGAAGCGAGTTTTCGTCCTTCCCGGATTAAAACTCCCGCAGTGAGGGAACCCCGCAGGGGCCAACGGGGGGCGACCTTCTTTTGGTTACTTTTCTTGGTCGTCAAGAAAAGTAACACGCCTGGCCGGGCAAGACCGGCCGATTGATAGATTTGCTTTTTGCAGTATTTTCGGTCCCGCTGCACAAACTACAAGACCGCGGGGTTGCGTCCCCGCCCGACGCCCTCCTCTTTTTACGCGCCAAAAAAGAGTAGGCAGAAAAAGGTGCCCCAACTCCTTGCCCTTCGGGTTTCCTGCGCTACGCAGACGTTTTGCGGGCGGGCAAAAACTCGCTGCGCTCAAACATTTCCCCGCCTGATCGCAAAACGTCCACTTCGCTCCAGCTTCGTCGCAGGGGAGGGAGGGGCGAAGGGCTTACGTATTACGCCTTACGATTTACGGTTTACGGTTTTTACCCCCTGTGCTTGCACCCTCATAAAATTTCCGCTAGTGTAACTGCTTCAGTCGATTACCCACTCTACGCCGGAGGCACCATGACCCGCTTGCGTCGCAATATTGCCGAGATGGCCGGATATGTACCGGGATTTCAACCCCGCGACGATCAGACCTATATAAAACTCAATACCAACGAAAACCCCTATCCCCCGTCGCCACGGGTCATCGAGGCGATTCTGGCCGAGGTTGGCGAGGGGCTGCGCAAGTATCCTGATGCCGCCAGCTGTGCCGCCCGCGAGGCTGCCGGTCGGTTGTACGGCTTCGATCCCGACTGGATCATTATGGCCAACGGCTCCGACGAGGTGCTTAATAACCTGATTCGGGCCTTTGTCGGTGAGGGGCAGGAGATCGCTTACGTTCAGCCGTCCTATTCCTACTACGCCACCCTGGCTGCTATTCAGGGGGCGAAGGTGCGCACCTTCGGTCTCGACGAAAAGTGGAACCTGGTCGATTTCCCCGAGCGCTACCAGGGGAAGCTGTTTTTCCTGGTCAATCCCAATGCGCCCTTGGGTTTCTGCTATCCTCTGTCCTTTATTGAGGAGTTGGCCGGTCGAGTCGATGGCATGTTGGTGGTGGACGAGGCCTATGCCGATTTTGCCGATGATCACGCTCTCGAGCTGGTGCGGCGTTGCGATAACGTGGTGGTGACCCGCACCCTGTCCAAGAGCTATTCCCTGGCCGGCATGCGCCTGGGCCTGGCTATCGCCCGGCCGGAGGTGATCGCCGCCCTCAACAAGATCCGCGACCATTACAACCTCGATCGCCTGGCCCAGGCTGCAGCGGCCGCCGCCTTTGATGATCAGGACTATTTCCGTGGCTGCGTCGCCAAGATTCGCGCCACCCGCGACTGGTTCAGTACCGAACTGCGGGTCCTAAATTGGGAAGTCATTCCGTCGAATGGCAACTTTGTCTTCGCCAGCCCTCCCGGTCGCGACGGGAAACGGGCCTATCAGGCTCTGTTCGAGCGCAATATCCTGGCGCGCCACTTCAGCGACCCGCTACTTGCCCACGGTTTGCGCATCTCCATCGGTAGCCGTGAAGAGATGGAGCAGACCCTGGTGGTGCTACAGGAACTCTCTTGAGCTGTAAGGACTGCGCTCCGTCCATCTCCCTGTCTGTCGACCATGAAGGATAACGCCACTTTTGCTGCGGCGGAAGTCGCCGCACGGCTGCTGGCCTGGTATGGCCGCTGCGGCCGCGATTTGCCCTGGCGCCAGACTCGCGATCCCTACCGCATTTGGCTGTCGGAGGTCATGTTGCAGCAGACCGGGGTGGCGACGGTGATCCCCTATTACGAGCGGTTTTTGCAGCGCTTTGCGGATGTCAATGAGCTGGCCGCCGCAACTGTCGACGAGGTGATCGAGCTGTGGGCGGGGCTTGGCTACTACTCGCGAGCCCGCAATCTGCACGCTGCGGCCTGCCAGTTGGTTGCTGAACCGGGCGGTCGATTTCCCTCTGACTTGCAGGAGCTGATGGCTCTGCCCGGCATCGGTCGTTCAACAGCCGGAGCCATTCTTTCGATAGCCTTCGACAAAAAAGCCCCGATTCTGGACGGCAACGTGCGGCGGGTATTGATTCGGCTCTACGCTGTCGATGAGCCGCCCCGCGCTGCCTCTGTGGAAAAATTTCTCTGGCAGCGGGCTGAGGAGTTAACCTCGGCAGAGCGACCTCACGATTACGCTCAAGCGATCATGGATCTGGGAGCCACGGTCTGTACTCCGCGCAATCCCGATTGTCAGGTTTGTCCTTTGGTAAGCTTGTGCCAGGCTAATCACCTCGGCTTGGCCGGAGAGCTGCCCCGCCGTCAACCGCGCAAGGCTGTGCCGTTGGTGCGTCAGGTAGCTCTATTGCTGGAACGCAACGGCGAATTTCTGGTGAGAAAACGCCCGCTGCAGGGGATGCTGGCCGGTCTGTGGGAATTTCCCTCCCGAGAAGTGACGGATGGGCAGCCGGCTTCGGCGGCGGCTGCCGAGCTGTTGGCTGAGCTGGTATTGTCTGGCCGGTTGTATGAACTGGGGCAAGTAGGCCATGCCTACAGCCATTTTCGCCTGGAGGTGGCGGTCTTTCAGGTGGCTGTCACTGACCATCTGGCGGTCGGACAGGTCGCCGAAGGGCAGCCGAGTCTCTGGCTACCAACAATCGATCTGGCTGAGCTGGCTTTGCACGGTGCTCATAAAAAAGTCTGGGCGCTGCTTGCCAGCCCGAACTGAATCTGGCAAGATGGCGACCTGCCAACCCTGTAAGTATCGTTTTCAGTGCGAAAAAGATATTGCGTCCGGTTGAAACCCCTTCGGAGGAACCATGTCCCTGCCCCCTATTCTGGTCGATTCCTCGGCTTTAGCTGAGTTTGCTGCGCAATTGCACCGCGAACCGGTCTTCGCCGTTGATCTCGAGGCCGACTCTCTGCATTCCTATCAAGACAAAGTCTGTTTACTGCAATTCTCCACCGCTACGGCCACGGTGCTCGTCGATCCCCTGGCTATTGGCGACCTGTCGTCCTTGAAGGCGGTGCTGGCTGACGAGGCGGTGCGTAAGGTCTTTCATGCTGCTGACTACGACATTCGCTGTCTGTATCGTGACTTTGGCATCGAGATAAATGGATTGTTCGATACGATGACCGCTTGCCAGTTTCTTGGCGAGGACAAGGTGGGCCTGGCCGACATACTCAATAAGTATTTTGGTGTCAAACTCGACAAACGCTATCAGCGCGCCGATTGGTCAAAGCGACCATTGGAAGAGGGCATGGTTCATTATGCCGCCGAGGATACTCGTCATTTGCTGCAGTTGACCGAACAGCTGGAGGCGCAGTTGGTTGCCAAGGGTCGCTTGGCCTGGGCCAAGGAAGAATTCGCCCTGCTCGAGCAGGTACGCCACAACAGCACAGGCGGACCTCTTTTCCTGCGGTTTAAAAAGGCCAACCTCCTTGAGCGGCGCCAGCTGGCGGTTCTGGAAGAGCTGTTGCAGTGGCGTAACGGAGAGGCGCAGCGGCGCAATTGCCCGCCCTTTAAAGTGTTGAACAACGCTCCGCTGCTGGAAGTAGCTCGGGCCATGCCTGCCAATATGAGTGCCTTGTCCAGAGTCGAAGACATGGTGCCGAGGCTGACCAGTCGCTACGGTGGCTCATTGCTTACAGCGGTAGAGGTGGGTTGCAAGGTGCCGGAGGAGGAACTGCCGGTTTATCCTCGCGGTGAGCCTCGTCTGCGTGATCCTGAAGTCGATAGTCGTATGGCGCTGTTGAAAAAGTGGCGTGTGGGGGCGGCAAGGAAGCTGGAGATGGATCCCGGTATCGTCATCAACAATACCATGCTGGAAGAGATCGCCCGCCATAAGCCAGTGTGCGTGGAAGACCTGGCAGGCCTAAAAACGATGAAGAACTGGCAGCGGCTGGTTCTGGGCAAGGGGATTGTCGAGGCACTGCGGGCCGGTTGAGGTTACGTAAGGAGCTGCTTCATCTCGAACTTCTTCGGGCACTTTGAATTATCCGGCATAATAAAATAAAAGGGGCCGTTCGGCCCCCTCAGTAGATACATTTGAAGAATCTTTGCTTCAGCGGGTCTTGCCCGGCACCCCCGGTTCGGTCATCGGCCGTGGGTCGAGCAGATGCTCCAGCTCCTCTGCCGGCAATGTCTGCTGTTCGTTGGCCACTTGGCGTACTGTGCGACCGTTCTGGTAGGCCTCTTTGGCGATCTGCGCGGCGCGGTCATAGCCGATCACCGGTGCCAGGGCGGTACACATGGCCAGGCTCTCCTCGACCAGTGATTCGCAGCGTTCGCGGTTAGCCTGCAGGCCCTTGACGCAGCGGTTGCTGAACTGGGTGGCGGCGGCTGCCAGAAGGTCGATGGAGCTGAGCAGGTTGTGGGCCATGACCGGCATCATGACGTTAAGCTCAAAGTTGCCGGAAAGGCCGCCGAGGGTGATGGTGGCGTCGTTGCCGACCACCTGGGCGCAGACCTGCATCAGACTTTCAGCCATCACCGGGTTGACCTTGCCAGGCATGATCGAACTGCCCGGCTGTACCGGTGGTAGTTGGATTTCGCCTAAGCCGCAGCGAGGACCGCTGCCGAGGAAGCGAATATCATTGGCGATCTTGAACAGGGCCACCGCGGCTCGCTTAAGGGCGCCACTCATGGCCACCACGGCATCCTTGGCGGCCTGAGCTTCAAAATGGTTGGCCGCTTCGATAAAGGGCCGGCCGGTGAGTTCGCTGATGGCAGCGATGACCCGCTCGGCAAACTGAGGATGGGTGTTGAGGCCGGTGCCGACGGCGGTGCCACCGAGGGGTAGCTCGAGCAGTCCTTCCTCGGCCGCCTCGATCCAGCGAATGGCCAGAGCCAACTGGCGGGCGTAGCCGGAGAAGACCTGACCCAGGCGCACCGGAGTGGCATCCTGCAGGTGGGTGCGCCCAATCTTGGTGATGCCGTTGAAGGACAGAGCCTTTTCGCCCAGCGTTTCTTGCAGGGTCACCAAAGCCGGAATCAGGGTTTGGCGGACCTCCATGACGGCTGAAATATGCATGGCAGTAGGGATGACATCGTTGCTCGATTGGCCGTGGTTGACGTGGTCGTTGGGGTGGACCGCTCCCGAGCCGATTTTCTTGCCCAGCAATTGGGTGGCGCGGTTGGCGATTACTTCGTTGGCATTCATGTTAGTGCTGGTGCCGGAACCGGTCTGGTAGATGTCGAGTACGAATTGATCGTCGAGACTGCCAACCATGACCTCGCCGGCAGCGCTAGTAATGGCCTCAGCCCGCTCGGTGTCAAGCAGATCCAGAGCGTTGTTGGCAAGGGCAGCCTGCTGTTTGATCATGCCCAAGGCGTGAATGAAGGGCCGTGAAAAACGCACTCCAGAGATAGGGAAGTTGTCCAGTGCCCGGGCGGTTTGGGCGCCGTAGAGGGCTTCGGTCGGGACCTGCATTTCGCCCATGGAATCTTTTTCGGTACGGGTACTCATTTATTGTTCTCCCTCTAGTATCCCAGGTCGGGGCTGCTTGTTTTAGGTCAGCCACCTCGACAATTGAATTTTATGGATTACGGATTAAATAAGGCTCCAAATCATAGACAACTGATGTCTGCCTGTCAACGCCGGCGCAACGGCTCTCGGTCGGGCTTATGGCGGTCAGACAAGATGTAAGGAGAAATCATGAAGAGTCTGGCCAATTTCTTTTTTGAAGTCGGCATGCTCAAACGCACGCCACGGAGTGGCTTTCAGTTTCTAGGTTCGGGTGCCGAGTCAGTGGCCGAGCATTCCTATCGTGCTGCCATCATCGGCTTTACCCTGGCGCGGCTTGACGAGCAGGCTGATGTCGGCCGAGTGCTGCAACTGTGTCTGTTTCACGATATCCCTGAGGCCCGCACCGGCGATCTCAATTACGTTAATAAAAAATATGTTCAGGTCGATGAACAGGCGGCGGTGGACGATCTGGCCGCGACTTTGCCCTTCGGTGACGATTACCGGGCGCTGCTTGCCGAGTTCAGCGCCCAGGAAAGCCGTGAAGCACAGCTGGCCCACGACGCTGATCAGCTGGAGATGATCCTGGCCCTCAAGGAATATAAGGACCTTGGTAATCGCTACGCCGATGAGTGGTATCCTTTCTCTGTGCGGCGCCTCAAAACCGATACGGCCAAACGGTTGGCTGAGAGTATCTGGAGCACCGATTCGAGCCGCTGGTGGTTCGACGATGATGAGGACTGGTGGGTCAAGGGTCGTCGCTGAGTCAAGCGGGTTGACTGGTCGCAACAGAAGTGTTAGAAGTAGTGCCCGAAAACGGGCCGAAGGCGGCCGATACAAGGGAACTTAGCTATGTTTGATGCCAAATATTTGCGCGATAATCCTGAGCAGGCCCGCGAACGTCTTGCCAGTCGTGGAGACGAGGTCGATCTGACTCCCTTTGTTGAGCTGGACGCCCGTCGCCGGACTCTACTCGGTGAAGGGGAGTCCCTTAAAGCCGAGCGCAACAAGGTCTCGGCTCTGATCGGCAAGACCAAGGATAAGAGCCAAATGCAGGGCGAGATCTCCCGCATGCAGGAAGTCTCCAAGCGCATCAAGGAGCTCGACGAGGAACTCAAAGACGTTGAGACCGAGCTGCACGGGCTGCTGCTGCACCTGCCTAATCTGCCTCACGAAGAGTGCCCGATCGGCACCAGTGAAGACGATAACCGCGAGCTGCGCACCTGGGGTGAGCCCCGTCAGTTCGAGTTTGAAGCCAAGCCCCACTGGGAGATTGGCGAACAGCTCGGCGTGCTCGATTTCGAGCGGGCCGTAAAGCTTGCCGGATCTCGTTTTTCTCTGTTGCGAGGAGCCGGTGCACGCCTGGAACGGGCACTGATAAACTTCATGCTCGACCTGCATACTGACCACCACAATTATGTTGAAATTCTGCCACCCTTTATGGTAAACAGAGACACCATGACGGGGACGGGACAGCTCCCCAAGTTTGAACACGATCTTTTCCATTTAGATGATCCTGATTTCTTCCTGATCCCCACCGCTGAGGTGCCGGTGACTAACATTCACCGGGACGAGATTCTGGCGGCAGCTGATCTGCCGGTCTGCTACACGGCCTATACCCCCTGCTTTCGCAAAGAGGCGGGCTCTCATGGCCGAGACACGCGAGGCTTGATTCGCCAGCATCAGTTCAACAAGGTGGAGCTGGTCAAGTTTGTAGCGCCGGAAGAGTCGGACCGGGAACTGGAAAAGCTCCTGGACAATGCCGAAGAGGTGTTGCGCCAGTTGCAGCTGCCCTATCGAGTAGTCGATCTGTGCACTGGTGATATTGGCTTCTCCGCCGCCCGCACTTTTGACATCGAGGTCTGGTTGCCGGGAGCGCAGGCTTACCGGGAGATCTCTTCCTGCTCCAACTTTCGGGATTTTCAAGCCCGCCGAGCAGCAATTCGCTTTCGGCGCGAGGCCAAGAGCAAGCCCGAGCTGGTTCACACCATCAACGGCTCCGGCCTGGCAGTCGGACGGACCCTGCTGGCTATTTTGGAAAACTACCAGCAAGAGGACGGCTCGGTGGTGATTCCCGAGGTTCTGCGGCCCTACAT
>MAXT01000098.1 GCA_001751225.1 Desulfuromonadales bacterium C00003107
GACTTGAGCAAGCTCTCCTTGGAGGAAGGATGATCTTCAAATATGTTCAGCGTGAAGGGAGAGATCAACTGGCCAGTGAATTGAGTGATGTCCAAGAAGACGGCCTGGCCTATTACACCCTGAATAACAACGGCCGCAGCCACCACAAAAGTTACCGCTTATCTTGGGAGCGACAGTGGCGCAACCACTATTTAAAAATCAACGGCACCTATCAGGAAACTGAGAGTAGCAACGAAACCTATGACGATCCGCTGGAAGAAGAGGAACCGCCTGTTTCCTTCGAAGGAAAACTCACCTCAAAAAGCGAGCTTCCGCGAAAAGATTTCAACCGGCCCTGGGTGATCAATCTCACCTATGTCGGCAAACTCCCCTACGGATTCACCCTCAGTGGATTGGCCAAATACCGCAGCGGCTACAAAGCTATACTAAAGACATCTAACAGAGATCCAGACATTGAACTCCCAGACGACACGCATCCGTATATTTATGAAGAGGTAAAAAGAGGCGGGGCAGTCACTCTTTCCTGTCGTGTAGAATGGGAAAAGAGACTTTATTCAAACCACAGCATGATACTCAGTCTGGACATTTATAATCTGCTGAACAAAAAAACCTCGGTTGGCAATACCGATGACTACGAAATCGGTCGGCAAGTCTGGGCAGGAATGGAATATCAGTTTTAAACTCCTAAAGGTATTGACTAGGAAATGAGCCAACAATCCAACCAATTGCTCTACACTCCCTAAAATTCACTGCCCCATTACAACCTTTCAAATCCCCCTCCTTCAAAACTCAAAGGCTTTGCCAAAACCAGATTTTGTTCACCCTTGGTAAGCCAGAGTGAATACCGGCCAGGCATTGCAGGGGTCGGTATAAAAACCGAGAGTTCCTGACTGCTGTGTAGGTTAATCTCAGCAAGCTCCGTGGGCAACGGAACAATGGAGACACCACCATTGCCATGCCCAAGATATGCCTTGCCCCCCGTCACTGCTAACCCGGTCAGCTTCTCGCTGTTCACCAGTCGAAGCTGCTGCAAGGTTTTTAGATCAAACGAACGGACACCGTCTTTAGAATCGAACAAGTAGCCCCTATCACCAAACGTATTGACCCCTTTTACATACTCCATGGATGCAACGGACGTAAGGAATCTAGGTTTTTCCGGTACCGAAATGTCGTATACTTGGCATCCAGCCCTGGCATTGGCCACCAGCATTTTATCTCCTGCCGCCGATACAGCCAAGGTTTGGGCAAAGACCTTTAGGGACAAAGGCAGATCGACCACGCCAACCAGACGTGGAGCCGTTGGTTCTTCAAGCGAAATCTGCAGGAGCCCCGCTTTTTTGGCAGCGACAAAAGCGACCTTGCCGACAACCGCAACGTCTCGTACATAGCCGATTTCACCAAGATGTCCGATAACTCGCGGCCCTGCTGGGCCCTCCATATCGACGATATATAAACCGGCCTTGCCCGCCGCTACCACGACTAAGTTATCAACCACAGTAACCGCATTTGCAACACCGGCCAATTTTACCGTATAGGCTAACCGCAGACTCTCATCCTGCTTCACCGTCAATACATGCAAACCCTTGATACCCGCTGCGACATAGATATGGTCATCCTGGATGGCCACATCCAAGGCATAGCCCGGTGTGGAGGCCACTATGCGGCACTCCCCGCTCGCATCGCAGCTCACCCTATGCAACCCACTTGTACCATCGGCAACGTAAAGAGTATCCCCTTGGGTGACTAACCCTCTAACATAACCAGGAGTAGCAACTCGCTGTGCGCCAGTCGATGGTTCAATATTCGCCAGGGAGATAATCTGCAATCCGCTTTTTCCGTCAACAACATAAATGTGTTTTCCGTCAACGACAACATCCCCGGCCGTACCGGGCGTATCGACCGTGGCAGCAATGCGCCATCCAAAAGCGGCATGACGCTCGAGAATTTGCAGCCCATTAAAATGATCCGCCACATAAACCCCCTCCCCGACCACGGCAACCCCCCGAACAGAACCAGGGGTGTCAACGGAAACGGATAGTTCGGGGGCAGTACCTGCCAACAAAAAGATATCTAGGCCTGATTGTCCACAGCCAACGAATAACTCCGTATCGGATACCGCAACGCTTCGTGCCGGGCCGCTGGTTTTTAATTTGCGAATTAAACGACCGACCTCCATCACATCTAGGCCATACTCCCAGACCCCCCCCTTGCCCTTGGCCACAAAAAGTCTATTTTTGCTCAGGGCAAGTGCCTCAGATATTCCTTCGTCAGCAATCTCCGCAACGATAAAAGGCTGTTGTGGCTGGCTCACTGAAACAATGGTTACGCCATGCTCACGAGTGGCAACCAATACCCTATCACCGGCAATCAGTACGTCGACAGCGTGGCCCTTAAGGGGCAGATTGGCCACGATACGCGGCCGTTGCGAATCGCCAATAGCAATCACCTGCAGGCCGGCGGAGCCGTCAGCTACATAGGCATAGGAACCGGATACAGCCACGGCCCAGGCAGCTCCAGGTGTATCGACGCTGCCGATGATCACCGGCTGCCGCCGGTTGCTAATATCGGCTATCTGAAAGCCACGCTTGCGATTGGCCAGATAGGCTTTATTATCCTGCACAACCAAATGCCTCAACAGATCCCAGGTCGGCAATGAGCCAACAATAGCCCCCCGGTTTCCAGCATCATAAGCCAGATAAGCCCCCACATTTTCATCAAAACCGTGGCCGGTGACTTTGACCAGCACCCCCTTCCCGTCAAGTTTCTGAAAAGCGACGGAGGTCTCCACCTTGAGCGACTCAATAACCTCTGGCTCAAAGAACAAAGCCCGCAGCAGAAAGAGCACCAACGCAACATAGGCGATTAAACTAAATCCGCACAGGGCCAGGAAAATGCGTTTTGTTTTTAAGTGGTGATATAAAAAGGACTTATCCATTGGTGTCCACTTTTTCTAAGACTGATGAACCGATGGGCATCAGAGGACTTCGGCGGAAGGATTTTGTGCCTCACAAAGCCACCGGGCAATAACTTGATGAAGCAATTTATGTTTGAAGGGTTTACACACGAAATCGTTCATGCCGGCCTCTCGGCAACGATCTTCGTCTTCCTTACGAGAAAACGCCGTTAGAGCAATGATTGGGATACGGTGCCCAGCGGCCCGAATGTTCCTGGCTGCCGTATAACCATCCATTGTCGGCATTTGACAGTCCATAAGTAGCAAATCAAAGGCCTGTTGCCCAATCAGGTTAACGGCCTCCCTACCATCGGTGACAACTGTAACCTGATACCCAAGATTGGAGAGACTGATATCGAGAAGCTTGCCGGTGGTCGAATTGTCTTCGGCCACCAAAATAGAACCAGAGCTTCGACTACTTTGCCCAGCGGAAGAATCTGATTCTTCCACCGCGCCTAACGACTTGGTCGGCACATCTATTTGATTCATGGGTGAATTTAAAACATTTTTCAGCGATACATGTAACAACGAAGGAAGTAACGGTTTATGAAGGTAAGCATTGATTGCATCTTGGGTTCCTTGCTCCCATGAGGCCTGGGAATTACGTGGTCCAATAACAATGAGCCGAATCCCCTGAAAGGCCGAACCTCGGTGCAACTTATTCATCAATAAACAACGATCTTCCAAGGAAAAAGCGTCACTTAGTAGCACCACGTCATAGGGCTCGTTATGGGCCAGAGTTGCGTCGAGTTTTTTGTCAGCATAAGAACATTTGTGGCTGAGATGGACAGACCAACCCGCATACAGCAAGTGTTGATGCAACATGTGGCAAACAGATAGATTTTTTTCGACCACTAGAATTCTTTTGCCGACGCCTTCTTCTGGTGGGTCTGGAACAACGCTTCCCCTGTTAAAAGAGACAGCAAAAGAAAAAACCGACCCTTCCCCTAACTTGCTCTCAAGACTGACCCGCCCCCCCATAATCCCTACCAATTGCTTTACGATAGCTAAACCAAGGCCGGTTCCGCCATGCAATCGGGTGGTAGAATTGTCTGCCTGAGAAAAAGATTCGAAAATTCGCTGTTGGGCCGACGGTTCGATTCCGATACCAGAATCAATCACCTCGAAACGCAGAGTCGTCTTATCCAACAGCTGTTTTTCGGGTACGACACGCAATAATACTTCGCCCGAATAAGTGAACTTTATGGCATTACTTAACAGATTAAAGAGTACCTGCCGCAAACGACCTGGATCACCTCGCAACACCGGTGAAATCTCCGGAGCAACATGGCAAATCAATTCTACACCTTTGGCAAAGGCCACTTTCCCCAATAACTCAATGGGGCATCCAATCACTTCAAGTAAATTGAACTCGACCTCTTCAAGGGTTAGTTTACCCGCTTCAATTTTTGAAAGATCCAGCAGGTCGTTAAGAATCTCAAGCAATGCTTCTCCGGAACCGTTGAGGGTCTCTACAAGGCTCAACTGTTCCACATTAAGGCTACTGTTCAGAAGCAACTCGGTGCTACCCAGTACCCCAACCATGGGCGTACGAAGTTCATGACTGATATTGGCCAAAAAGCGGGATTTGGTGCGATTAGCCTCTTCTGCCGCATCCCGGGCCAGTTCCAACTCAGCGATAGTTTCCTGTAATTCAACGTTGGAGGACCGCAACTCAATGGTCCGTTTACCAACCAAGTCTTCAAGATGCTGACGGTAGTTGGCCAGTTGTTTATCGCGGTCCTGCAGATGCTCCAACATATCATTAAAGCCGTCAATCAAAGCTCCAATTTCGTCATTGGATCTTTTGGTAGCCCTTATCGTGAAATCCTCGTCTTTGGTCACCGCCTGCATTTTATCGACAAGATAGAGAATCGGCCGAGAAATGAGATGTTGCAACTGGCGCGACAAAATGTAGGCGAGTAAAAAGGAAAGACCCAGCACAGCAATCACACTACCGGCAAAAAGACGTTTCCAGCGGGTAAAAGCTTTCAGGTCAGTATTAAGATAAACCATGCCGACCTGCTGTCCCTGAGTCACAACAGGGCTAAATACCGCCAAATGGTTTCCAGTAAAGAAATAAGCTTGTTCGCCAGCCTCAATGCCTTCGGCCAACTGTTTGTATTCTGCCGGGGATATGAGCGGATGGCCGGATCTCGGAGACATGGAAGACGTGTCTTGTCTAATGTACTGAGCTAGAGGCTCATTGAATCGATCGAAGATATACGCAAGCTGAATATTAGGCTCTAGGGATAAAGAAGCCAGGGTATTTTGGGCCAATTCCCGATCGTTAAACGGCAGGACGGCTGCCGCGTTGGCAGCAATAACACCGGCCAGAGAGGTCTGGTTAGCCACCATGGAGCGCCTGAAAGAAAAAACTTCCAAACCAAAATATGCAAGCGAGGACAGGAGCAAAACGATACTGCAAACCAACAAAATAATGGTGGTCAGTTTCTGCTTAAGGGTTGAACAGAAAAACAAATTTCTCATTATCGACACAACACCATGAAGATATGACAAGACATGAAATTATAAAAGGTTCCGACAAAACAGCCTTTTTGGAATATGAATAACGATAAGGACACTAAATGATCATCTATTTTATAGATAAGAGAGAATAATCGCTATCACACCGCTCTAATTAGGTTGCAGCTAATTTGTGTAGCATGCAAACCGGCCTTGAATTAATAATCCCTCAAGGTTGCCCTACCTTAACAAATTGTGGAGATACTGAAAAGTTTTTTGATCTTAGTTAATGCAATTATGGGGTGATCATAAGCAGACATGGAAATAAAAACCCGTTTAACGCATCTTGTCAGCAAGAGCGTCAAACGGGTTTTTAAGCAATAGATAGAAGCATCCCCAACAGGATGAGCCGAAATTGTGATCAGGACTGTCGAACAAAAATTTCCTGGGCCAACTGCTCATCTACGGCAAATTCGGAATTACCCACATGAAAAATGTAGGTGGGGAAAATGCGGCTTAAGCGAATGCTGCTGCCAGGCAGAACCCCCATAGACATGAGCTTTTGCATTTTTTTAGGGTCTTCGGTCGACAGATATGCAATCTCACCGGACTCGCCAACTTTGAGTTCGGTCAGTGCCACCACACCGGCGCCCCCTTTTTTGCGAGCCTCAAGACAACAGGGACCGGGGGGGATAGCCTTGCCGTGGGGACAGGTCGTCGGATGATTAAGCAGAGTACATATCTTGGTATCTATACCTTCATTGAGTAAATGTTCGAATTCACAGGCTTTACTGTTGGCATTTGCCCCTTTAAGGTCGAATATGTCCATCATCAGCCGCTCGGAAAGGCGGTGTCGGCGCACGACCTTTTCCCCTTCCATGCGACCTTCATGGCGTAAATAGACCCTGGTTCCCTTGACTTCGACCAAGGCCTGTTCGGCCAATTCGACCAGGGGCTGATCGTCAACTAAAACCTGCAAATCCTGCAATGAGATGGAATTGTCTCCTTCTTCAACCACGGCAATCCAAAGCGCCTCAAGGATATCCTCGGCCTTACTTGAATTTTGCATCGATTACTCCTTTATATTTTTATCTTTATTTTTAATCCAGCGCTCTAAAAATCCTGGGATCAATGGGTTTCCATAACCGCAATAGGGACAGTAGGCCTTTTGACAGCCACTCAGACAGCGACCGCAGGATTCTTTCTCCACAGCTTCCGCTGGTGTGAAATGACGGCCACAAAACCCACACTTCATGAAAGTATACCGGTAAAGAGCAGCAGTATATTCAACAACCAGCCAACAGAAAAAGCCAGTACCGTAACAAACAGGAAGATACCCAAAGAGACTTTCCAGCCCCGCTCCTTTTTCATCATCAAAAACTGGGCAATGCAGGGCACAAAGAGGGTCATGGTTACCGCCGCTACCGTCAACTGAACCGGTGTCAACAGTCCTGCTTCCTGAAGATCGTAAAGCCCAGCAGCCCCAAAATCACGGCGGAAGAAACCGAAAATGAAGGCGGCGGAAGCATCAGACGGCAAACCAAGAAGCCCCATAACCGGGTTCATGCCGCGGACTAGCCACTCCAGGGCACCGGTCATTTTGCCTGCCCACAGCAGCAAGGAAGCAATAATAAACAGGGGGAATATTTCCAGAAAGTACCACTGCATGCGGGTCATTGTTTTTACCAGCACGTTATGGAATTGTGGCAGCCTCATGGGCGGCAACTCCATGTAGAACATCGGCCGCTCGCCGGGTAACACCCGGGCCGAGAGAAAACCGACCAGCAGAAAGATCATTACGATACAAACAGTCCAGACCAGTAAGGCCCCCGGAACTCCGGAAAGAAGGCCGAGAATAACCCCCAACTGAGCACTGCAAGGGATAGCCAGTGCCAGTAACAGAGTCACCAGCACTCGTTCACGAACCGTTTCCAGGGTTCGGGTCACCATGGTAGCCATGGTATCGCAACCAAAACCGAGCACCATGGGAATCACGGCTCGCCCGTTAAGACCAATTTTTTTAAAAATACGGTCCACCAACATGGCCAGCCGCGGAAAATATCCGACATCCTCAATGACTGAGAAGGTCAGAAAAAACGTGCCGACAATGGGTAGTACAAGCGCCACCGCATAGCGGACACCGAGAGTAAAGACACCGTATTCACCGACGACCAGTTCTCGCAACCAGTACCAAGGCACAAACCGATCGACCAGGCTTATAGCTAAAGGGTTCAGGAAGTTCTCAAACAGGGAGCCCTCACAGATATCAACCAGCACACCGGCACCGAACTTGCCGACAAATTGATAAATGCCGAAATAGAGCACCAGAATCAGCAGAGGGAAACCAGTCCAAGGATTGGTAGTCCAGGCAGAAAGGCGGTCCGCGAAACGCAGCCGCCTATTCTCCGGCTGACGCACGGTTTCCGCCAGCAGTCCTTTACATACCCGCTTACGCTCCAGACTGATGCGTAAATGAAGATCGAAACGGTGTTCAAAGGCGGTTTCGGCAACGGCCTGCTGCACCCGCTCGAAGTTGTCGCCCTCCCTGTCACGCACCAGGGCTAGAATCTCGTCGTCTTTTTGCAGCAACAGTAAAGCCAGAGCACGAAGATCCAGTCGGTAGTCCCTTGTCAGGGTGTTCGCTACCTTGGCAATATCCTTTTCCAGATCGGATGAATAGCCAAAGGACGGTAATTCGTCGCCAGTGCACTCAGCGATAGCCTGCCGAACCTCCTTCAGGCCACGCTTGTTGCGGATCGCCCCTCCCACCACCGGAATACCGAGTTTCTCCTGCAACAGCGGGATATCGATAGTCATTCCGGAGCGTTCTGCTTCATCAAGAATATTGACCAGCAGAATCACCGGAAGGCCAGCTTCGATAAGTTGGAGGGTCATGGGCAACATGCGCTCGATATTACGGGCATCCAGAACATGAATAACCGCATAGGCATCTTCGAGGAGCAGCATCTCACGAGCGACTCGCTCCTCCTCGGTGATCGGCAGAAGCGAATACATACCGGGGGTATCGAGAATTTCGTAACGCTGGCCTTTGATTTCACAATGACCGCGCGCTACGGCCACAGAGGTCCCAGGATAGTTGGAGACAACGGTATAAGCCCCGGTCAGGGCATTAAAAAGAACGCTTTTGCCAACATTGGGGTTTCCCACCAGAACGACCTTACGGTCACCTTGGGGTGCTTTGTTCTGAGAACACATTGCAATTATTTCTATTTAAAAAGGGGAATTTAAAAATGTTCCCAAAAAGGGTCTGGCAATTTTTAGCCAGGTGCGCATTTGGCACATAGACCAAAAATCTCCAGCCGGTGACTGGCTATGGTGAACTGATGGTCTTGAGCAACTTGATCCTGTAGCTTTTCAATTCGCTTATCCTCAAACTCGATGATGGCTCCACAACCGGTGCAGATAAGGTGGTCGTGATGGTCTCCGCCGTGGCTCAATTCATAAAGGACTTGCCCAGCACCGAAATCCCGCTCTTCCGCGATCCCGCACTCAGCAAAGAGTTTCAGAGTCCGGTAGACAGTAGCATAACCGATATGAGGGTTTTTGCTGCGAATTTCTAGGTAAAGATCTTCAGTGGAAAGGTGTTCTTTGGAACTGAGAAATTCTTCGAGAATCACTTCCCTCTGCTTCGTCCACTTCAGCCCTTTGCGAACCACGAATTCGCGGAACATTGCACGTTTGTCGGTCATCACCCCTCCCATGAAATTGAATTTCAAAAATATCAGCAGCGGATAATGACTGTCAAGTCCAAAACGGGGCCTTGGCTCAGCCAGAAGGAGGCAACAGGCGGTACAGATAGCCTGTGACCATGCCAAACATATCGAAAAAAAGCATAATACCAACCACCATCAACAGGGCACCGGTAAAAATCTCCACCAGCCGTATGTACTTACGAAAACGCTTGAAAAAGGACAGAAAACTATGAAAAAGCAAACCAGCCAGCAAAAAAGGTAAACCTAAACCCGCCGAATAAACCGTCAACAACAAAATGCCGTGGCCGGGACCAGCTGACGACCCTGCAGCCAAAGCCAAAATAGTGCCCAGAATCGGACCGATGCAAGGAGTCCAACCGGCGGCAAAAGCCAATCCGACCACAAAGGTGCCGGCAAACCCAGCCGGTTTGCGATGCAAATGAATCCGTCTCTCACCCAGCAAAATACCGAAATGAAACAAACCGCTAAGATGGATTCCGAAAAGAAAGATCAGAATTCCACCAATTTTCTGCACCCAGACCAGCACCGTTTGCAACTGCCCCTGGAAAGAGGCTGAAGCCATCCCGGCCAGGGCCCCCAGCAAAATGAACACGGCGGAGAAGCCGGCAATAAAAATCAGACAGTGGCACAACACCGTCAACCTAACACGAGCACCAGGGTGCGCCTCCTGCAGTTGACCGAAACTGAGACCGGTGATGTAGGTCACATACGAGGGCAATAGAGGCAAGACACAGGGGGAGAAAAAGGACAGAATCCCTCCGGAAAATGCGATCCACAAAGTAATATCGGCGGTCATTGAATCACTCTCCCCCGAGCTGGTTGAGCTCGGCGATGACATCGTTAGAATTCCAGTCCCGCAGCCCAAGGTGACGGGCGATAACTCTGCCCTGGCCATCGACAAGAAAAGCCAGAGGCAGTTGATATACCCCATAGCGCTGCTGAACATCGTTCCCTAGATCTAAAAGGATCGGCAAAGAAAGCTGCTGCCGGTCCGCAAAAAAGGCGACCTGCTCCTCTGTTTCTCCTACATTAACCGCTATCACTTTGAGGTTCTGAACAGCTGAGTTGTCATGCAAACGTTGCAGGGACGCCATCTCGGTACGGCAGGGAGGACACCAGGAAGCCCAAAAGACGAGCAGTACGTTATGACCCCGGAACTGGCTCAGAGAGAGTTGATGGCCATATCGGTCGGGCAGTAAAAAATCGGGAGCCGGGCCGCCGACCATAGCCCCTCTTTCAGGTAAGGCCTCTCCACGCCAAGAGCTCACATGCCAGAGGCTGGCAACAAGCAAGATCAACAGGCCCGGAACCACTATAAACAATAAGAGTTTTTTTGTCGGCATCCTGTCAGCCATGTTTAACATCTAACCGTCCAGACTCAAAAAGTCAAGGGAGCTGAGCCGAAGTGTTTTCTAAGGTTGCCGCCACCACTGGGGCGGAGTATGCTGGGCCAAACTATAAATCAAAGGACCGCTTGTGATGGTATTTACAGAGATCGCCCTCATAATTCTGCCAGTATTTTTCGTTATTGGTCTGGGCTATCTGATTCGACGCATCGAACTGATTGACGACCGATTTCTGTATCAAGCCAACCGACTAGTCTACTTCATCGGCTTACCCTCCCTGCTCTTCCATAAGATCGCCACCGCCGACTTCGGTGCCACTTTCAACGGCCGAATGGTTGCAGGAGCCACATTTGTCATGCTGAGTGGCTTGATCCTTTCCTACAGCTATGCATCCCTGGGTCGCAAGTATCGACGAGAAGACCGCGGCGCCTTTAGCCAGGGTGCCTTTCGAGGAAACCTGGCCTACATTGGCCTGCCTATCGTATTTAGTGCTTATGGCGACGAAGCCTTTGCCCGGGCCGGCATGTTTATGGGTTGCCTGGTTCCGGTCATCAACCTGTTATCCATCCTGGCTTTGCTACTTCCGCATAAAACAGGGTCCCGGCGAACCGGGTGGCCTTTCTGGTATCGCAACTTGTTCTCTAACCCTCTAATACTCGCGGCTCTTTTGGGCATTATCTGGAGCTACTGGCAACTGCCTTTACCAAAATTCATAGCACGCTCCTTCAGCCTCACCGCTAGCATCACCCTGCCCCTGGCTCTGTTCGCCATCGGCGGTAGTTTCTCCCTGAAAAGGCTGCGGGGCGACTTGGTTCAGGCCACGCTAGCCAGTCTCTTCAAGGTCATTGGCCTACCATTACTGACCATCGGTTTCATGCTGCTACTCAATGTGCGCGGTCTCGATCTGGGTATCGCCGTACTCATGGCTGGGGCGCCAGCAGCGGCTGCCTGTACCGTTCTGGCTCAACAACTGGACAGCAATGCAGAGCTGGCCGGTTCCATCATTCTTCTTTCTACCCTGTTTTCCTTGGTCAGTTACCCCGTAATCCTTTTTCTGTTAAAAACCTATCAACTCGGGTTCAACTAAACGACCTTACAAAAAAAAAGGCCAAGCCCTGTTAAGGGCTTGGCCTTTTATCCATAAAACCTGCCAGTTAGTCGAGAATGATCAGCAATTCTCCGGATTGGATCTGCATCCCTTCAAAAACCAGGATTTCAGAGACAACACCTTCCTTGGCGGCCTTAACATTGGTCTCCATCTTCATCGCCTCGGTGGACAACAGGACATCCCCCTCTTTGACCACATCGCCGACATTGACCAGAATGTGAAAAACCTTGCCGGGCATGGGGGCACCGACATGATGCAGATTGTCCGGGTCAGCCTTACGATGGGTGACCATATCCGAGTCCGCCGACATATCCGGAACGGCTACCTGACGCGGTTCACCATTGAGTTCAAAGTAGATATCGCGGTTACCATCGTCGGTTATCCGGCCGATAGCGTTAAGCTGTACGACCAAGGTCTTACCCGGCTGTATCTCTATACAGGTTTCGTCACCGAGATCGAGACCGTAGAAAAAGACCGGCGTCGGCAGCATGGACGTGTCTTCGTATTCCTGACGGTGCTTTGCAAACTCTTCAAATACTCCGGGATAAAGGACCGCAGAAAGAACATCTCGATCACTAACCGGCTGACCGAGCTTCTTCTCCAGTTCAGTTTTCTGGGCTGCGAAATCAACGGACTCCAGAAATTCCCCTGGCCGGCAAGTGATGGGCTCCTCGCCTTTGAGGACGATCTTCTGTAGTTTCTCAGGAAAACCACCGTGAGGCTGGCCGATCATCCCCTTGAAAAAATCAACAACCCCTTGCGGGAAGGTCAACTCTGCGCCCCGCTCATAGACATCTTCGGGCTGCAGATTGTTCTGAATCATGAACATCGCCATATCGCCAACAATCTTCGAGGATGGAGTAACCTTGATAATATCCCCAAACATATCGTTGACCTTACGATACATCTCCTTGCACTCTTCCCAACGATGGCCTAAACCAAAGCCCTCGACCTGCGGCTTGTAATTAGAATACTGACCGCCAGGAATCTCGTGGTGATAGACCTGGGCCGTACCGCTACGAAGCTCCGATTCGAAGGGAGCATAGTAGGTGCGCACAGTTTCCCAATAATTGGCCAGTTTTTGCAGTTTCTTTTCTTCGAGCTGCGGATCGCGATCTGAATCCTTCAGCACTGCGAGCAATGCATTCATGTTGGGCTGTGCGGTAAGACCAGAGACCGAAGAGAGTGCCGTATCAACAATATCGACTCCGGCCATGGAAGCGGCAAACAAGGTCGCACCACCGTTACTGGAAGTATCATGGGTATGGAGATGGATGGGAATACCAACCTCCTGTTTCAAGGCCTTGACCAGCTTCTCAGCGGCAAAAGGCTTAAGCAATCCAGCCATATCCTTGATGGCAAGGATATGCGCACCCATTTTTTCCAGTTCCTTTGCCATGCCAACATAGTAAGAAAGTGGATACTTGTCCCGCTTGGGATCGAGAATGTCTCCCGTATAGCAAATTGCCGCTTCGCACACGGCACCGGACTTACGAACCGCATCCATGGCAACTTGCATGCCCTTGGTCCAGTTCAGGGAGTCGAATACTCTAAAGACGTCAATGCCACTTTTGGCGGCTTGGGCAACAAATTCTTGCACCACGTTATCGGGATAGTTGCAATAACCAACCGCATTCGACCCGCGTAGCAGCATCTGAAAAAGGATATTGGGGATTTTTTCCCGCAGACGGTCAAGACGCTCCCAGGGGTCTTCCTTGAGAAAGCGCATGGAAACATCAAATGTGGCCCCACCCCACATCTCCAGCGAGAAAAGGTCGCTGCCCAAATGACTGGTTGCCGGAGCGATAAGATCAAGATCGTAGGTCCTGAAGCGTGTAGCCATCAAGGATTGATGGGCATCGCGCATGGTGGTATCGGTAACCAGCAGCTTCTTTTCGTTAAGGACCCACTGAGACAGCCCTTCGGGTCCCAATTCTTTAAGAATGTCTCGACTACCCTTAGGACGGCTACAGT
>MAXT01000099.1 GCA_001751225.1 Desulfuromonadales bacterium C00003107
GAGCGAGACACGCAAGCCGGTGGGCATGGCCGAAGTGTCGATGATCTTTTCCAACGACCGGGGCCTTGGCCCTCCGGCCATTCGCGATTACCCGGAAATCATGGTGACCCGCCGGCTCTATCGCAACGGCGATAGTGAATACCGACTGAATAAGACTCCCTGCCGGCTGCTTGATATCACCGAGTTGTTCATGGATACCGGTGTCGGAGCGCGAGCCTATTCGATCATCGAACAGGGCAAGATCGGTATGATTCTCAATGCCAAGCCCGAAGACAGACGCTTTCTGATCGAGGAGGCCGCCGGCATCAGCAAGTTCAAGGCTCGCAAGCAGGCGGCCTTACGCAAAATTGAAGCGACCCGGCAGAACCTGCTGCGCTTGCGGGATATTATCAGTGAGGTGCGCCGGCAGCTCAATGCCCTCAAACGGCAATCGCGCAAGGCGGAACAGTACCGAGATTACCGTGAAGAGTTCAAATCCATCGAAGTGGGTCTGGCCGCAGAACGCTATCGAGAGCTGGGCGCTCAGCAGGTGGTAGAGGATGCAGCCCTGAACGAGCGGAGTCGCAGGCGGGAAGCGCTGGACATGCGCCTGCAAAAAGAAGAGTTGGAGTTTGAAAAGCTGCGTTTATTGCAGGCCGAGGCAGAAAAAGAGCTGGCACAAAAGCAGGAGCAGTTCTTCCATCTGATGGCCTCGATTCAGCAGGTTGAATCGCGTATCGATTTTGATCAGAAGGCGATGGCCAGCCTGCAGCGCCAGCAGGAGCGCCTGTCATCTGATCTCGAAAGTCTCGGCAGGCAGTTGGCCGAGACAGATCAGGAAGAAATGGCTCTGCGCTCCAGCGAGTCTAGTTTTGAAGTCGATCTCGCTCGAGACACGGATCGGTTGGCAACGGGTGAGGAAGCCCTGGAGGCTTTGGCCGCTGCCGACGAAGTGGCGCTCAAGGCCTTGGAAAAGGATCGCCAGGCGCTGTTTGCCCTTAGCGGCGAGCTGTCGCGACTGGATAATCGCCGAGAGGAAGTGCAGCGCCGCCAACTGGCCTTGACAGAAAAACATTCCCACAATGGTCAGGAACAGAAGCTGATCGAGGGGCAGCTGGGCCACCTCCAGGAGCGAATCGTCGATCAGCAAGGGGCTCTGGACGAGTGGCGGCAGAGCCGTGCCGATCTGCAACAGAACCTAGCGTCGGCACAAAAGCAGATTCAGCGCGTTCGCCAGCAGATGGAAGAGGGCGAAATGCTACTCTTGCAGCGTCAGGAAGTATTGAGCCGCCGGCGCTCCCGTCTAGAGTCCCTGCGTGATCTGGAGAGCAATCTTGAGGGCTATCAGGAAGGGGTTCAGACCCTTCTGACTGATGGTGATTGGCGCGAGTGCTGCGACGGCCTGGTCGCCGATCTGCTAGAGGTGCCAGCTGGTTACGAAGTGGCCCTGGAGGCGGTTTTGGGAGACCAGCTGCAGGCCTTGCTGCCAAACTGCAGTGAGGATGTCTGGCCGGCTCTGGAGCTTTTGCGCAACAAGGGCGGGCGTAGCGCCTTTCTGCTGCCAACTAGCGACACTGCTCAGGGAACTGCCTTGGCCGTGGCAGGCGGGATCGCCCTCGACACCTTGGTCAGCCCCAAAGCGGGAGCTGAACAGACGGTTGCCGCTTTACTGGAAGGGCTGTTTCTGGTGGAGGAGCTCAGCCCCTATCTGCAGATGCCGTTGCCCAAGGGCGTGACCTTGGTGACGCCTGGCGGGGATTGTCTCTCCCATCGTGGTCTATTGCAGGGCGGTGCTAATAGCGCTCTTAATACGGGCTTGTTGCATAAACGGCGGGAGATGAAGGAATTGGCCACTGAGGTGGAGAGCCTGGATCTAGAGCTAGCGGAGCTGTACCGACAGCGACAGCAGCAAAAAGATTTGCTGGCTGAGGCCGAAGGGGCTCTGCAAGAACTCGCTAGTTCCTTGCATTCCCAGGAGTTGCGCCTGGCCGACGGTGAAAAAGATCGCAGCCGTTTGCTCGACGATGCTCGCCGGCTTAAGGAACGGGCCGAGCTGCTGACGTTTGAGGAAGAACAGCTGGCCGAGGAAGCGGATGCCCTGCAGAAAGAGCTGGCCGCGGCACAGAGCGGCAGTAGCGAACGTACAGGGCGAAAAACTGAACTGGAACGGTCGCTGGCCGCGCACCAGGAGGAACTGCAAAAGCGCCGCCAGACCCTGGCTAGAGCGCGGGATGAAGTAACCTCTCTTAAGGTAGCGCTGGCCGGATTGCGGGAGCGGGGCGAAGGCAACCGCCGCAATCTGCATCGATTGGGCAAATTACGTGAGGAAACGCAACGGCGTCTGCTCGGTTTGCGGCAACAGCAGCAAGAAGCGGTTCAGGAAGCTGAGCAGTTGCAGCAGGCCATGGAGCGCCACCGCATCGAAATGGATGTCCTGTTGCGGCGACGGGATGAGGAGTCGAAGCGCCAGAATGCTGTCAAGGATCGTTTTGAGGAGGATGCCCAGGGTTTGCGAGAACGGGAAGCCGAACTCAAAGACCTGCGCAAGCAGCAGGCTATCCTGCAGGATGAATTGACCCGAAGCCAGGTCACGTTGCGCGAAATAGAGCTGGAAATGGAGCATTTGCGGCAAACGGTACTCGACCGCTATCGCGTTGATCTGTCACAGGATCAAGGGGAGGTTCAACCCCTGGATGAAGCTCAGGCTCAAAGGCGTTTAACCGAGCTGCGTCGCCTGTTGGATGAGATGGGGGAGGTCAACCTGATGGCGATTGAGGAGTTTCAGGACCTGGAAGAACGCTGGACCTTCTTGACCGAGCAGGAGCAGGATCTGCAGACCTCCATGGAGGGGTTGCAATCAGCCATCACCAAAATTAACCGGACAACGCGAAAACGCTTTCGTGAGACCTTTGAGCAGGTCAACGAGCGCTTTCAGCAGGTCTTTCCGCGACTTTTTCTCGGCGGCCAGGCCGAGTTGAAACTTACCGATGAACAGGACTTGCTGGAGACGGGCATCGATATTTCGGTGCAACCGCCGGGTAAGAAGCTGCAGAGCGTGAACCTGCTTTCCGGCGGGGAAAAGGCCCTGACCGCGGTCGCACTGATTTTCGCCATCTTTCTCATCAAGCCTTCGCCCTTTTGTATTCTCGATGAGGTCGATGCCCCTCTGGATGATGCCAATATCAGCCGTTTTAACGACATGGTGAAGGAAATGTCGAGCAAGTCCCAATTTATTATTATTACTCACAATAAAAGGACTATGGCGGTCGCCAATACCTTGTATGGTGTGACTATGGAGACGCCCGGAGTTTCGAAGCTGGTCTCGGTGTGTATCAACGACTTTTGATGGCGGCGCAAAAACTCACCAACTGCTGCGTTGTTGCAATTGATCTCGTCACTGCGGCGTACTTGAGTACGTCTCATTCTACGACAATTGCGCGCTTTGCATTTGGCTCTTTTTGCTTAGCCATTCATTCTGTTTTGCTTTCTAGCGAAAGTATCACTTTTGGGAGCCGCGATGCCTTTCAAACAATTGTTGGATGAATTGATCGATAATGTTCCCGGGGCTTCCGGGGCGATTATTGCTGACTGGGAAGGGGAGGCAGTAGCCCATGTCGCCCGAATGGACGACTATGAATTGCGGGTGATCGGTGCTCATAAGGGCATCATCCTTGGCAATTTGCGCCAAGTGATGAGCAGTCTGAAGGAAGATCATTTGCAGGAGGTGGTGATCGCTACCAGCAATGCACAGATTTTGATTCTTCCGGTGACTCAGGAATATTTTTTGCTGCTGGTCACCCAGCGTGACGCGGTACTCGGTCGCGCTCTGTATGTTTCACGCTGCTGCGTGGAGGAACTGAAAAAAGAAATTGCCTGACCCGTCCAGGCGGGACCGGCAATATAATTTATGTGAAGGAGCTCGAGAATAAATGGAATGGTTTTTCCGTTGGAAATTGGTTGTTATTGAGTGGCTGACCCAGGCCGGTGTGCCGGAAGAACAGCGGGCGACTATCGCTTTGGCCTTGTTTGCTTTCCTGGTGGTTGTTGGTCTGTTGCTGGCCGGTTGGCTGACGGTACGTCTGCTTAGAAAACCTTCCCTGCCCCCGGCGGCAGAAGAGACGGCAGAAACGCCTGTTGTGGAGCAAGGAGTCGCTGAACCGGATGCGACTTTACAGGAACCTCTAGCCGAACCGGTTATAGAGGCGGTTGAAGCTGATGTTGCGGTTTCCGTGGCAGAAATGCCGAAGGAAACGCCGCTAGCGGAGGAGATTGCGGCAGGCTCCGATGAGCAAGCAGATTCTATTGCTGAAGAAGCAACTTTGCTGGCAGAAGTAGAGGTTGCGCCTGCTCCAGAAGAAATCGCCGCTGCCGTTGCAGAAGAAATTGCACCTGTTGAGGTGGCCGTCGTACCGGAATCGGAACTGCCGGTCAAGGTCAGCCTCTTAGACCGCATGCGGGCCGGTTTGGCCAAAACTCAGGCTTCGTTGGTGGGGCGCATCGATGCTCTGCTGAGCAGTTCCCAAAGCATTGATGAAGATCTGCTTGAAGAGTTAGAAGAGGTGCTGGTGAGCGCCGATTTTGGCATGCAGACCACTATGGACTTGATGCAATCACTGGAAAAGCGCATTGCCGCTGGCCAGGCAGCCGACCCCCAGGCGCTGCGCGGTTTGTTGAAAGATGAAATCTGGCAGCGGCTGCGTCTGGAAGCGGCACCTTTGGACCTTGAAGGAGCGTCGCCTTTTGTCATCATGGTGGTCGGAGTCAACGGTGTGGGAAAAACCACCACCATCGGCAAGCTAGCCCATCAGTTCGTCAGCCAGGGAAAAACGGTGTTGCTTGGTGCCGGCGATACCTTTCGGGCCGCCGCCGCAGAGCAGCTGACAATTTGGGGGGAGCGGGCTGGGGTGGAGGTGATTCGTCATGAGTCCGGTTCAGATCCTGCCGCAGTGGCCTTTGATGCGGCAAAAGCTGCGGTGGCGCGCAAGGTCGATGTGCTTATCCTCGATACCGCCGGCCGTCTGCATACTAAGGTCAATCTGATGGAGGAATTAAAGAAGATCCGCCGGGTGCTTGATCGAGAGATCCCCGGGGCACCTCACGAAACCCTGTTGGTGGTCGATGCTACCACCGGTCAGAATGCCTTGGTTCAGGCGCGGCTCTTTCAAGAGGCTGTGGAAGTGTCGGGGCTGGCTTTGACCAAACTTGACGGAACCGCACGGGGCGGTATGCTGGTGGCTATCGGCAATGAACTCGGTCTGCCGGTGCGATACGTCGGTATCGGAGAAGGCCTGGAGGATCTGCGGCCCTTTGAACCGGATCTTTTTGTGGAGGCCCTGTTTGAGCAACGGGGATAACTCCTTGACTTTTAGTTGTTGTTTACATAAGATTTTTCAACTCAACAGAGAAGGAATATCGTGGATTTAAGTATCGTTCTTCGACTCGAAGAAAAGATCGATCAGCTTCTGGCTCGTAAGCAGGGCCTAGAGGAACAGTGTCGACAACTGGCGGCTGAAAAGGCGGCTCTGCTGCAGGAAAAGCAACAGTTCGGCATTGAGCTGGACAGGATTCTTGCTAAGCTGGACGGTCTGGATCAGGAAATGCCTTGAAGCATGCCGTACAAGTCACTATTCTTGGCCAGCAATATACGGTGAAGAGTGCCGCGTCGCCGGAAGAGGTTCAGCGCGTGGCGGACTTCGTTAATTGCCAGGTTGCGGAGGTGGCGGCCAGTAAGTCAGTTGATACTCTGAACTCTGCGATTCTGACTCTGATGAATATTGGCGGAGCGTATTTGCGCCTTCAAGATACCGTCGCGGAGCGACAGCAGGTTGAAGGACGCTTGCAGGAATTACTGCAGCGTCTTGAACAAGCCTGCCCCGACGAAGGGCATTCCTGAAGCTGCTGCGCTCTGAGTTCATTCTGATGCGTTGGCTGATAGGCCGTATCATCGGCCTTAGTGTTCTCTGCGGAAAGAATTCAAGATAGATCGACAGATTGGTAGCCCGAATGCGCTGTAATTAAAACAAGCGCTTTTGTTAATCCGGTTGAACAGCCTTGATTCGGTATAAAGTTTTCGCGTCTGCCTGTAAGGGCGTTGGCCGTTATAGATTGCATAGTATCTTAGGATTTGTTTTCGGCGGCAATGTTTTGAATCGACCCTGATTGGTCGCTGCGAGCTGCTGGCGCAAATGCTCTTTGCAATAGGCCTTGCTGGTTTTTAACCCAACCCGGATTAGACCCACCTGCGTTCCTGTCTTAATGCTTCTCTGCAGAGATCTCCGAAGACCAACGGAGATCTTCACCTATGCCCAAGAGATCGATTAGATCCGACCTGCTCGCCCGGCGCAAGCATCTGGCGGCTGAAACCTGCCTGAGTCACAGCCTGCAGATTCAGCAGCGATTGTTGCAGTCCGTCGAGTTCCAATCTGCGACGGCCATCGCTCTTTACAGCCCGGTCTTGAACGAGGTCTTTACCGAACAACTGTTTCGTACGGCGTACGCTGCCGGCAAGGTGATCGCCTACCCGCGGGTGCGGGGTGCTGACCTGGAGTTTGTGCGTGTCGCAAAGGCTGCTGATCTGGTTCCAGGTTCTTTTGGCGTGTTGGAGCCGACCGGTGATCAGCTGCTTTCCCCTGCGGCTCTCGATATGGTGGTGGTCCCCGGGGTGGGATTCGATCGTCAGGGGGGGCGCCTGGGTTACGGTAAAGGGTTTTACGATCGGGGTATGCATTCTTCGCAACGCCCAGGATGTCTGGTTGGTTTGTGTTTTGAGCTGCAGTTGCTTGAGCGATTGCCGTCAGAGAGTCACGATGTTCACATGGATATCATTATCACCGAAAAGGGACGTTACGATTTCGAGTCCTGTCCCCCATCGGTTTCGCAGTTTTCATTAATTTGAGGAGGCAATGCTTTGAGTATAGAGATTGTTTGGTTGTTGATCGGTGTCGCCCTGGTAGCGGGAGCCGTGATAGGTACAGTGCTGCGCAGCAGGATTTCCGGTTCTCAGGTCGCCGCGGCTAAGCAGTCGGCAAGCCAGATTCTGGCTGAGGCTGGAAAAGAGGCGGATATCCTCCGCAAGGAAGCTGCTATTCAGGCCAAGGATGCTCTTCTTGGGGCCAAGACTGAGTGGGAAAGTGAAGCCAAGGAGATGCGGCGCGAGCTGCAGGCTCAGGAGAAAAGGCTGCTGCAGCGTGAAGAGAACCTTGATCGAAAATTGACCCAGCTGGAAGAACGGGAAGATGATCTGGGCCGGCGGGAGAAGCACTTTGGTGGCCTTGAAGATCGGCTCAAGCAACGGGAGTCGGAAATAGACAAACTGATCGCCGAACAGCGGGCGCGACTAGAGAGCATCTCCGGTCTCAGCGCCGAGGAGGCCAGGCAGCAACTCATGGCCAATATGGAGAGTCAGGCCCGTCACGATTGTGCTAAGGGCATCAAGCAAATCGAAGACGAAGCTCGCGAGACCGCTGATAAGAAGGCCAAGGAAATCCTGGCCCTGGCCATACAGCGTTACGCCGGTGACTACGTGGCCGAAAGGGCGGTCAGTGTGGTGCCGCTGCCATCGGACGACCCCCGAGGCGGTAATCATCTCCGGGTTCAATCCGGTGCGGCGCGAGGTGGCACGGATCTCTCTGGAGCGTCTGATCGCTGATGGCCGCATTCATCCGGCTCGCATCGAAGAAGTCGTCGAAAAAGCCGCCGAGGAGGTGGACAACTCAATTCGCGAGGCGGGTGAACAGGCCACCTTCGACGTTGGCGTGCACGGCATCCATCCCGAGATAATCAAGTTGGTCGGTCGCCTCAAATACCGTACCTCCTATGGCCAGAATGTGCTCCAGCATTCCATTGAGGTGGCCTTTTTGTGCGGCATCATGGCGGCCGAGC
>MAXT01000100.1 GCA_001751225.1 Desulfuromonadales bacterium C00003107
TTGACGCCGAGATTGGGGAAAAGAGCCGTTTCCAGATGAAAACTAGCCAGCTGATACCTTAGGTCAAACGGTTACGGTTCCACGCGGTTGATGAACACCTCTCGCGGCCGACTGGTACCGTCGGACGGGCCGATAAGCCCTTCCTGTTCCATTTTTTCGATCATCCGTGCCGCCCGGTTGTAGCCGACCCGCAGCCTACGCTGCACCATGGAAATGGAGGCCTGACGGCTTTCCGCCACCAGGGCCAGAGCTTCGTCCCACTTCTCGTCGTATTCCTCATCACCGTCACCACCAGCTCCGGCTTCGCTTGCAGGCGGCGCCTTGAGAATCGACTGATCGTACTCGGGAGAACCCTGCTTTTCCAAAAAGTCGACCACCCTTTTCACCTCCAACTCGGAGACAAAGGCTCCGTGAACCCGCTGCAGAACCCCGGTACCGGGGGGCAGAAACAGCATATCGCCCATACCGAGCAGGGTTTCCGCGCCCATGGTGTCGAGAATGGTGCGGGAGTCGATACGGGAGAAAACCTTGAAGGAAATACGGGTCGGAAAGTTGGCCTTGATCAGGCCGGTAATAACATCCACACTCGGACGCTGGGTAGCCAGAATCAAATGGATACCGGCAGCCCGCGCCATCTGCGCCAGGCGGGCGATGGATTCCTCGAGTTCGCGGCCAGCGACCATCATCAGGTCGGCCAGCTCATCAACAATGACCACGATGCGCGACAGATGGCCATGCTCCAACTCTTCCTCAGGGTTGGCCTCTACCAGCGGTAGTTCTTCATCGATCTCTTCAACCGCCTCCACCACCATCCGCCCCTTGGCCCGAAGTTGCTCCTCTTCCTGTTGTTCCTTGTGCAGTTTTTTGTTGTAGCCATCGACGTTGCGCACTCCCTTATCGGCCATCAGCCGATAGCGCCGTTCCATCTCCCTTACCGCCCAGTTCAGAGCCAGAGCAGCCTTTTTGGGATTAGTCACCACCGGCAATAGCAGATGGGGAATCCCCTCGTAAATGGACAGCTCGAGCATCTTTGGGTCGATGAGGATAATCCGCACATCCTCGGGGGAGGCTCGATAGAGCAGGGACAGAATCATGGTGTTAATTGACACCGACTTGCCGCTGCCGGTGGAGCCAGCCACCAGCAAGTGGGGCATCTTGGCCAGGTCGGAGACCACCGTGCGGCCGAAGATATCCTGGCCCAGAGCCATAGGCAAACGGCTACCTGAGCTCTGAAACTCGTCGGACGCTAATATTTCCTTGAGGTAAACGGTCTGCCGGTCATGATTGGGGATTTCGATACCGACCACCCCACGACCGGGGATAGGTGCCACAATCCGAATAGCGATAGCCTGCAGGGCCATGGCCAGGTCATCGGAGAGACCAGCGATCTTGTTGACCTTGACCCCCGGCGCTGGCGAAAATTCGTACATGGTCACGACCGGCCCCGGCTTCACCTCGGTCACCTCGCCTACCACGCCAAAGTCGGCCAGTTTCTTTTCCAAAATACGGGCGTTCATGGTCAACGCTTCGCGATCGACAGGAGAAGGCCCATCATCTTCATGATCAAGCAGAGACAGGGAGGGGATATGGTAGGTACCGCTCGGCTCCAGAAAGTCAAAGGCTTCCTGTTGGCGTTTTGCTTCTTCCTTAGCCTTTTTCTTCGTATTTTTCCCTTTGCTCGGCGCTGTCGGCACTGTATTAGGCGCAATGATCGGACCTGCTTCAGTACGTTGCTGAGAAGCGCTGCGCTTATCGGCACGTCGCGCCTTACGCAGCTCACGGCGGCGGTCAAGATAGCCGCCCAGGCGGCTCAGTAGACCTTCGAGAAAAAGCACTATAGAGAAACGGGCCGCCAGCATCAGCGCTATCAGCAGGCTGACCGTGAGGAAAATCACCGCACCGGTCACATTAAACAGGCCGCTCAACTGGGAAGCCAACAGGCGACCGATGGCACCACCGGCCTCTTTAATCTGTTCGCCAAACAGGCTCAGAGCCTGAAAGCGCAGGGCCAACAGTCCGGCCAAAGATAGCACCAAACCGAAAAAGGCCCCGCACCGATACCAGCGCAATCGTAGATCGCGAAATTTGAGCAACCGCCAGCCCAGCAGAAAGCAGCCCCCGGGAAACAGGAGCGACGGCAGACCAAAGACCTGATACATGAGGTCAGCCAGGTGGGCGCCTACCGTGCCGCCAAAATTGCGGATGGTGTCGGGGTGGAGATTATTGTTGAAGGAGGGGTCGGCATTACTGAAAGACAACAGGGCCAGTAGCAGGTAACAGCCCACAGCAAGCCAAAAGACCCCGAGAATCTCCTTCTTGAGATGTTCACGCAGCAGCGGTTGGGCTTGATCGGTCATATCCATGCCTCTATTTTGGGGAACCAAGCCCCCTTATCGGGAAAGAAATAAAAACAGCCCGCCAGCCAACCAGCAGTAAATAGCGAAAGCGAAAAGTCGCTTGCGCCGCACCACGGCCAACAGCAGGTGGATGGACAGCAATCCGGCGCCGAAGGCAGCCAGCATGCCGGCCATATAACTGGGCATATCAGCTGCGGCAACTGCCGTCATATCATCGACGGACAGCAGCGCGGCACCAAAGATAGCCGGCAGAGCGAGCAGAAAAGAGAAACGGGCCGCCGTTTCACCATCAACCCCCCTGAGCAACAGGGCGGCAATGGTCGAACCGGAACGAGAAATCCCCGGGATAATAGCCACGCCCTGTACCGTGCCGACCAGCAGAGCATCCTTCCAGGTCAACTGATCTTCCTTGCGAGTTCCGCGCCGAAAGCGTTCGGACAGAAACAACAGGGTGCCGGTCACCAGCAGCATTAGTGACACCAAGGGCAGGTTGTGAAACAGACCTTCAAAAAAACCCTTAAACAACAGGCCGATTATCGCTGTTGGCACACTGCCCAGCGCCAACAGCCACAACAGGCGCCGGTAAAGGATCGCTTCGTCGCCCCTGCGAAAAGGAGCGGTGGCCAGCAACAGGCATTCACGGCGAAAATAGAGGATCACCGCGCCCATGGTGGCAACATGCAGCAGCACATCGAAGAGTACTCCAGGTTGACTGAAGTCCGCCAAAAAGTGTTGGGCAATGGCCAAATGACCGGAAGAAGAGACGGGCAGAAACTCCGTCACCCCCTGTAGCAGGCCAAGCAGTAAAGCATCAAACAAATCCACTTAAGAGCACTCCCGGTCCGCCGCAATCAGCGGAATTGATTATTGTAGCAGTGAAATGGCTAAGCAAAAATCTCGGTCTGCAAGGCGCAGCGATTTTCCAAGGGTGAAGGCATACATGGGTATGTCGAGGTCCTGAAAAAACGCTGTAACGCAGCAAGGCGGATTTTTTGCGACGCCATTTATTGTTCAAAGATCACCGGCAGGATCAATGGCCGCCGGTCGATGTGACGATTGAAAAAACGGCGCAGGGTCTTGCGCACTTCGGCCTGCATCTCTTCCCAGTCCGACAGGACTTCCAGGCTGTGCTCTTCTAACATTTGGCAAAGCTCCTGACGAGCCTCGTCGAGGAATTCCGTGTTCTCCTCCTCAACAACAAAACCACGGGTCACCAGTTCGGGACCATACAAAATCGCTCCGTCGTTCTGATTAATTCCGAGCAGCACCATCACCAGGCCGTGGTTGGCCAGATGACGCCGATCCCGCAGCTCCATCATACCAACATCACCGACCCCCTTGCCGTCGATAAAGATCCGGCCGGTAGCAACCCGCTCTTCTAAACGCAAACCGTTGATGGAAACCAGCAAAGGCTGGCCATTCTCCAGTACCTGCACCCGCTCGGCAGCCACCCCCATGCTTGTGGCCAACTGGGCGTGTTTGACCAGGTGGCGGTATTCGCCATGAATCGGTACGAAACAGTGCGGCCGAGTTAGAGACAGTACCAGCTTAAGCTCTTCCTGACTGGCGTGGCCGGAGACATGCACCTCACTGGTTTTTTCGTAAAAAACCTCGGCGCCACGCCGATAGAGCAAATTGATCAGGCGGCTGATAGCCTTTTCGTTACCAGGGATGAAACTGGAAGACAGAATAACCGTATCGCCCGTTTCCAATGGAAGCTTTCGGTAATCATCCATCGCCATGCGCGACAACACGCTCAGCGGCTCGCCCTGGCTGCCAGTGGTGATTACCACCACCTCGCTGCGGGGCAGGTCACGCAACTCTCGCAACTCAATAAGAGTCTCCGCGGGAATCTGCAAATAGCCAAGCTGGCGGGCAACGACCGTGTTAGCCACCATGCTGCGGCCATTGACCAGAACCTTACGGCCGCAGGCTACAGCCGCATTGATCACTTGCTGGACACGGTGGATGTTGGAGGAGAAAGTGGCCACCACCACCAAACCATCACAACT
>MAXT01000101.1 GCA_001751225.1 Desulfuromonadales bacterium C00003107
CTCGCTGGAGCCCGAAGGGCATCGAAAATGTTTTAAAGCTACTTTTTCACAAGCGACTCAATCGCGACCCAGCAGAGTTATCGCCAGCCGGGTAACGCATTTTTGTTGCTATCTCCGAATTAAATCCATGCTCGACCAAGGCCTCAATAATTCGACAAAAAAGAAACTTGTCTGCCAGATCACGCCCCTCGAGCACGCCAACCTTTTCAAAACATTCGAAAAGATGTCCGGACTCCATAGCAAGGAAAGACCTCGTCATCCAATCTTCATCATTTTCAGGAAAAACCTCTTCCCCGGCCAATTCTCGTCGTACAACGTGATCTATTCCATTTATTTCAATGCAATATCCGCACATTGGCAGTCCCTTCTTTGCTGTCAAATAATCCAGGAATAGGGTTAGACAAAACCAAAGGTCTCGATAATCGTTCCTAACATATCGATACCAGTAAATTGGCATCTATTTATAGAATAAGTTTTAGCGACAACCTCTTTTTACGTAATTTCTAACAATTATCAACAAACTTTATTATTTTGCCATTAAGTCCACTAAAGTTTTTACTTTGCTTTTCTCTTGATGAGGTTACATGGAACCTTTTCCAACATTCCGAAATAATTTCACCCCAACTTTTTTTATACTTTTCTTGATACCAATCGAAACCATGACTCGGCTGACATAATGTTGAACTTATAATCAGCCCACTTAACGCCGGGAATTTATTTTCAATACAATATTCATCAAGCCTTCCTGCATAAAAACCTACATAATCATGGTTAAGTCCGAAACAGTTTTCCAATTCGACATATGCAACACATCTCTTTTTTTCTGCAGCCTGAATCATATACCTCACAAAACATATAAATTTATCACAGTTCAAACTTAGTGTTTTCTCCATTTTGTTATCTCCATGTTTTTAAATTGTTATTAATAGTATTTTCAACTTATTTATAAATAACACAAATATTAGCTAGCTTGCGTTAGTATAAATTTTCAGGATTATAAGTTAGAAATGAAATACTTGTATTTTCTATTCTTCCTCCTCTTCGACATCTAACTCACCCTCTTCTTCATCTTCATCTTCAATTATATAAGGGTTGATTACGGATTTTGGAACCTTTCGATAATTTAAAACAACACCTTCCTCAATAATTGCGATTATATCTCCTACCGGAATCAAGACAAAACCACGGTCTAAACATTCGTCAGCAACTTCATCAATAAATGTATCGCGCAGAACCTTTCTGCCCCCCAATTTTCGAAATTGAGATCGGGTGATTTGAAACCGGCCACGTTTTTTACCACCAAACTTTTGTTCATAAATTTCTTTAATTGCCTCACCCACAACTTGCGGTGATTTCAAACGGCTCATCTTCCTCCTCCTTGGAATATCGGTTAAAAGAATGCGTGAAAGAAATATATAACACCCATGGCATAGCGTCAACAAAAAAACCAGCTCTGGTATATTTTTTTAACATTATGGATGGGTTTTTTACTCAACGCCAGCGTCTGCTCTAGAATATTTGGTCTTTCACAGCGATTGGAACCTGCGCACATTTTTGTAAACACAATCCGGCAAGGTTGAAATTTCCGCACTGAACAAAACAGCAGTCGGACTAAACGGCTTACCTACTCGCAAAAAATACCAGCAATTAGGGAGTGATTGAGGGAATACTATTGCAGGGACCGGCGCTGCTCGACAAGATCAAGTTGGAGCAATATGTGGGCGAGGATATCGGCCTGCCAACCCTGCGGGACATTATCGCCGAATTGAAAGAAACCGGGCCGCGACCCCCGCGAGAGCTTCGTTACCGCCAGTTTTCGTGAAGATGTCATGGAGATGAAAGACCTGCAGGAAGGGATGACCCTCAACGGCATCGTCACCAACGTCGCCGCCTTCGGCGCCTTCGTCGATATCGGCGTGCATCAGGACGGACTGGTGCATGTCAGTCAGCTCGCTGACCGGTTTGTCAAAGACCCCAATCAGGTGGTCAAGGTGGGGCAGCAGGTGCAGGTGCGAGTGGTGTCTGTTGATCTGCAGCGCAAGCGGATTGGCTTGACTATGCGTAGCGGAAAATTGGAAAAGGGGCCGGAGCCAAAGGAACGGAGCCAAAAACCGCGGCCGGAGAAAAAGGCCGCCAAACCGGTGACCGATCTGGCGGCGGCGCTGGAGAAGTCCGGGTTTCGGGTTAAGAAGGGGAAGAAGGGCTGATTGAATAGAGGCTAAGTTTCGGGGCCACCGGACCCATTGTCAAAACCTGCCTAATAAATATGGTGTCCCCATTACCACGCTTAACTTACCATCTTGCAAGCCTGACACCATCATATATATGGCGGCGGCGCTGGAGAAGTCGGGATTTCGGGTAAAGAAGGGGAAGAAAAGCTGAGGATTACCGATGGGGAATGCAGAGTGAATGACAGAATTTTCAGGGGAAATTATGACCCAACATTGTCAATTGCTCTGCAACCAATCCCTGACCCAATGAAAATTGTCATCTGGTGGCTCATCCACAACCATGGTCTCAGCCACCCTGCGAATCTCTGTTTCCGGTAGCGCCCGTACCAGGGCCAGGGCCAGGAAATACAGCAATATACTCCTGATTGAGGGGTTGTATGGAACAAACGGGTCGATACCGGCTAAACCATAACAGGCTAAAACCGCCCGCCGCTGAATCCACAGATCCGGTGCATACAAATCTATTGGCCCTCTGGGCTGATGAGCCACTATCGAAAAAACAGTTTCATAATTAGCCCCGCATTTCCGCGACACCGCCAAAGCAAAAATCAGATACGGCAAAATAGAAAGGAACAGCTCCTTCTCTTCTGGCTCTGTTGCAAACAGAAAAAGATCCTCTTCATCCTCCTCCATATTTAATTGAAAAAACGCCTCTTCTTCCGAATCGGGTCCGTCCTCATCCGAATCGGGCGCACCCCATGTGACTTTTGTTTCTTGCCCCTTAAGCTCATTCCCAAGACACCACCACTCTACGTATCTCCTCAGCAAATCCCCACAATCGGCAACTAACCTGTTCAAATCGCCAAAGCAAGCTTGCGCTTTTTTATTGTTCTGCAAAATTTCAGGGGTTAACAAACCAACTGATAGCGTAAAAAAGACGTTA
>MAXT01000102.1 GCA_001751225.1 Desulfuromonadales bacterium C00003107
AACGAACAGATGAAAAACGAATTTTTTTCCGGATATCTCTACAAGGCCATGGCGGCCTATTTTGAAGCCGAAGACTTGCCCGGATTTGCCCACTGGATGAAATTGCAGGCTCTTGAAGAACTCTGCCACGGCGAGAAGTTTTTTAACTATATTTGTGAAGCCGGCGGCCGTGCCGTGCTACTACCCATCGACGCACCACAGGTCGATTACGACTCACCGTTGGACGTATTTGAGTATTCCCTCAAACACGAACAGTTCGTGACCGCCAGCATCAGCAATCTGATGACCCAGGCCAAAAACGAAAATAATCATGCCACGGAAATTTTTCTACAGTGGTTTGTCACCGAACAGGTGGAAGAAGAAGCCACCTTCGGGCTACAACTGAAGAATATTAAAAGACTCGAAGGTGACGGGCGCGGACTGATGATGATGGACAAGGAACTTAGCCAGCGGGTCTTTGCTGTGCCGACGGGGATAAATATAACCGGTGTTTGATTTTCTGGCGCTGATTCTTGCTGCAAAACCAGAGGCCGGACGGAAAAGAAGTATTCCGGCCGGCCTCTTTTTATGACTAGGGGTTAGCGGGGTCCCAACAGCAAGGTCTCAAAAGAGACATAGGGTTTAAACAGCGGCGTGCCTCCCCCCTCGGAAACAACTTTCAACACCCCCTCCCCATCGAGCACTCGGGCCCCGGCAATGCGGGTAAGGGGCGTACCGGCAAAGACTTCAGCGCAAAAAGGGGCCGAGGGGCCGAGCAACACCGCCTCGCGAGGTCGCCCCAAATCATCCAGCAATTCATCGATGGTACCGGTTACCAGGCTAGTGCCTGTAAGAATAGCCACACTGCAGCCAGCCAGGATGGACCGGCCCTGCTGCGGCGACAACACACCGGGACGAGAACTGTCCAGTTCGATAATATCGAGCCGACAGCCGCTCTCTTGCAGTCTTTTTACCAGCGGACCGAAATAGCCGACCATGGCAACATGATCCGCGGCCGTGATCTGCAACCCGTCGACTACCTCTTCCTTGCTTGTGGTCGGTTGCGGCAAACAGGCCAGCAAAGCATTGGCCGTAGCTAGACCGATGGTACGCAACAGCGGTTGCTCCGTAGCCAGCATTTGTAAAAGCTCAACGGCCGGACGCCCGCTCAAGGTGCCGGCCATCTTGAGATGAGAACAACCACCACTTACCGGCGGCGGCGTCCAGGCCAAACCTGTATGGCCGCTATCCAAACGCACAGCCGAATAACCGAGACCGATACGAACATCGGCAATACGGGACTCACCGAAATTCGCGGTGAGCTGCTTAACTAAGGCATTCTGCATGTTCAGTGACATATACCCTCCTGAGCTAACTTAGAATCCACCACCTAGAAATTAATGCCACCTAAACATATCTTCATAGAAAGTCAATGACAAGCGTTACTGCATTCAGGGAGTTCACACGCTGCGCACACTACTGTCATGCACGACCTATGATAGCTTGTCACTACATCCCCTTTTCATACCGCTTGCTCTCCCGCCAGGGCATCACCCATGGCAACATATCTTCGCAAAAAACATCGACCTTTGGAAAGAATTTTGCTGCCTCATTGAGACACCCCAGAGGAACAACCGTGACTCCAGAATACAGTTTGTTCCGATTGAAAACCGGAGCGCCACAGATGTTACAGAAGTTTTTTTCGGCCTTATCGGACATGGCATAGCGGGTCAAAAACTCACTTCCCCCGGTCACCTCAAAGGCTTGATCAGGCACCACCAGATAGCTGGAATAAGCGCCGCCATTGACCCTGCGACAAATGGAACAGTGACAATTAACAACATTAAGCACCTGTCCATCAATTTTGAAATTCACCTTGCCGCAATGGCAACCACCATTGAATAGTCCTTTCATGCAATCTCCTTTCGACATGTCGATCAACTGAAACTATAAACCTTCCACCAAACCTTAACTCTTCTAAATACTATCATCCTTTCTACGACCGTTATGGTTCCGGGCGGATCGAATATTTACACACTACTGCTTAATACATAAGCAAATGACATCAGGCCTAGTACGCACTAAGCCTAACTCTCTAACCAGAAACCTTGATTTTCAATAGGTTAGCAACACTGGCAGATCTCTTGCTTATTAATAGACGTAAGCTTCAGTCCCAACGACGTGACAAAGCTTGCCCCACCCTTTACTCAAAGGAGTCAGGCTTTGGCACAGAAACCAAAAATCCGCGAACTTCTCGACGAGAGCGCCTGCGCCCACAAGCAGCATAAATAAAGTGTCTGCAACGCCCCCAACCCCGGAGCCACCACCGGTGGCTGCGCCTTCGAAGGAGCTCAGATTTCGCTCTTTCCCTACGCCGATTCCGCTCATCTGGTGCACGGTCCCATGACCTGCGTCG
>MAXT01000103.1 GCA_001751225.1 Desulfuromonadales bacterium C00003107
GCTGATAGCCGCTCAGGATAGTGCCAGATCGCAAGCTTACCCAGGTAATACACCATGAAAAACAGAACGAATATGAGTGCAATCAAAAACATCTCCCATGAGATTCCTTTTTCAAAGTGCAATGTGTACAACGTAACGAGCAGCACGGCCGCAAAATCAGCAATAAATGCAGTTATGAGGATCGTCTGCCCAAAATTGCTCTTCGTCATTCCCAATTCCCTTATCGTTGGTACTACCAATCCTACAGCAGAGGTTGAGAGAATGAGCGCAAGATACAAGCCATAACCCAATTTAGACGTCAGAAAGACCGAAAGAGAGAGCGTGATGATGAATATACAAATGCCAAGGAGAAAAGGTTTCATGCCATAAACTTCAACCTTCGAGAAATCTATCTCCAGTCCTGCTAAAAACATCAGAAAGATCAATCCAAAGCCCGCAAGAAAGTCTATAACTATAAATCCTTCTGTTTCGAGTGATAAGCCGAGAACCCCTAAGAAGATCCCGAAAATGATTTCGCCTACTACCGCAGGAATGCCTATTTTACCAGAAAGAATTGGGATAATAAATGCGAAGATGGATATTGTTAATAATAGAATATAAGGGCTTATAGTTATCATGGGCATCATACCACAGTTAGAACAGAACAGGGCGCATCATTTACTATCTTCTTTATCATGTCTGCCCGGATAACGCCTGTTCCTTTCCATGAAAGCACAGTAAGTCCGTAATTGCCACTTTTCACCTCTTTTACCGCTTCTATCATTGGATTGCCTTCTACCCACTTCTCAATAATGTGCACGTTCCCCTTTTCTCCCAATTTCCTTATCCCGTCTATTAACTCTCCGGGAACCTCCTCCAGCACAAGTAGATACATGTCTGCACCACATAAATGCGCTATCTGAACCGAATACTTGCCTACACTCTCGGCGGTATCTGAAGCATCCAGAAGGACGAGAACCTGCTCGTAATATCGGAATGTCCGCGCTACAAGGACTGGCAGGGATGCCTCTCTTATCAACCGTAATATAATACCCCGCCCCAATAGTCTATCTATAATGCCGAGCTCTTCAGGATCTACCATTATACAATCAGGATAATAAAAGTGTTCCTTTACCGTGTCTAATATTATACAACTAGGATTACGCAGGTACTTTCTTATGACGCCCCTCTGTTCGTCCTTTTCCTGGAATATCTTAAGCGGAACACCCATCTCTCTCGCCATGAACTCCATCTCTTGCCCGTCTGTTTCCCCGGTCAATACCACAGTGATTTCCCCCATCGCAACGGAACTAATTAACAACGCTTCTTTGAACGCTTTCTTTATCGTATCTTTACTGCGAATTGGAACGAGGATTTTCTTGAAAGGTACACAGCCCTCTTTAGAGCGTATCATGTCGGCAACGAGATTTGCAACCATCTTTGAGGGAAACATAATGTGCTCAACGCCCAGTTCATTGAACCGCTCTATATCGTCTGGATCTTCCACCCGAACCATTACCCTGGGAACGCCATGTTTCTTTGCAATAGCCGCAGTTTGGTAGTTAACATCGTCATTGCCCGTGAGCGAGATAAACGCCGCGACATCATCCAAACCCACTTGTTTTAATAAATCTTCATCGCGTCCATCACCGATAATCACCTGCACACCCTCTAATCCCGAAAGCTCTTCTCGCTTTCCCGGATTTTTCTCGATAATCACGGATTCATGCAACTGGGCTGCTAATTCTTTTCCCGCCCTTCCGCCGCCAACAATGATATTTTTCATCTCTATCTCTTTTAGCCCGCTGTACTGATTTACTTAAGATTTAACAGCGCCATCTTTAAAAATTTAATTAACGAGAGATATAAGAAGTAAGAAGTAAGCTCAAAGGATTTTGGGAACGACCATAAATGAAAAAAGAGGGTTTTTTACTTGATGTTGGTTACAGAACGGAAAAAGACGCGGATGGAAAAGAGAAGCCCGTGATACGATTATGGTGCAAGAACAAAGAAGGCAAAGATTTTGTAGTGTTAGACAAAAATTTTGAGCCTTATTTCTACGCCATTCCCCATTACTCCAAGTTTTATGCTCACGATATAGAAGAAAAGAAGGAGCAGATAGAGAATATTCGTATATACCGAGACGGTGGAGCCATAAGGATAAAACGAGTGGAATTTTGTCAGCGGAAATTACTCGGTGTGGACCAGAAGGTGTTAAAGATATTCGTTGAGCATCCGCGACACGTTCCGCTATTGCGAGAGGAAGTAAGAAAAGAGGGTCTTACCGTACTGGAAGCAGATATTCTATTTGCAATTCGATACCTGATAGACAAGCAACTGCGACCTTTTGACGGTGTAAACGTAGAAGGAGAGGAGATAGAGTTGGATTACGCGGATGCAGCTATTCTCGCTTCAAACGTATCATACAAAAAGATGGCTGAGGGCGAGTTGCCAGAACTCAAAATTGTCGCATTCGATTGCGAGATGGCTGCGTCGGTTGGAATGCCATCGCCGAAGAGAGACCCCATAATAATCATATCAGTAGCATATCATGAGGGGACTGAAGCCAAAGCGAAGTTATTTGTTATGACAGAGGAAGAATGGCGAGCAAAAGACGACAAAAAGGTGATAAGGGATTTTTTGAACTTCGTGTCACATCTACAACCTGAGATCATCGTTGGCTACAATTCCGACAGTTTTGATTGGCCATATATAAAGGAGCGGGCAAACTTGCACGGCATTCGCATGAACCTGGGTGCTGATGGGAGTCCCGTCCAATATGAAAAAGGCGGGGCACTACCGGGTGTAAATATCCAGGGCATGCTGAACGTTGACCTGTTTAAGCTGGCAAAGCGCGACCTGGACAGCGTGAAGGTGAAAACCTTGGAGAATGTATCAGAATTTCTTGGTGTGATGCAGACAGACGAACGGGTGAATTTATCGCCGAGAGAGATTACCGAGTGCTGGATTGATACTTCCGCACGTGAGCGTCTATATGATTATTCGAAGGCGGATGCAGTTAGCACGCTGGGTATCGCTACAAAGGTGTTACCGCTGCAAATCGAACTTGCCAAGATGGTGGGTTATCCACTGGACGAGTTAGCAAAGATGGGTAGGGGACGCCAAGTAGAATCATTTCTGACTTTAGAAGCGTTTAAAAAGGGGGAACTTGTACCACCGAAGAGTGGTGGCGCGAAGACTTTCGAAGGTGGTTTCGTGTTGCCACCCGTAAAAGGTCTGCATGAGGATGTTATCGCTCTTGACTTCTCCTCCATGTATCCCTCAATCATGATCTCTTTTAATGTCTCACCTGATACGTTTGTGGACTCGCCGGAGGCGGGAGCGGATTTGTATATTGCACCGGAAGTGGGGCACGCATTCAAGAAGTCGCCAGACGGGTTCTTTAAGAGCATAATGAGTGATTTAATCGTGCGGAGGAGGCGGATAAAGGCGGAGATGAAGAAATATGCAAAAGACTCGCCAGAATATCGGTTGTTGAACACGCAGCAGCAGAGTATCAAGATTCTCACGAACAGCTTTTATGGATATACCGGGTGGAGTGCGGCGAAGTTTTACAAGCGAGAATGCGCCGAGGCGACAACAGCGTGGGGGCGATATTTTATAA
>MAXT01000104.1 GCA_001751225.1 Desulfuromonadales bacterium C00003107
GTTTCCATTTCATAAATGCGCTGCACCAGCCGGCCCATGCGACATTCACCCATGCCACGGTTTTGGATCAGGATGCGGCCGAAACCGTCGCTGTGCAGGCGAAACGCCGAACAGATCAAGGCCTTGCCCGCCTTAGACTGACTGAGTACCAGTTGCTGATCTTCAAAGGCCTCGGCCAATGCGGCTGGGCTGAGGTCCGCCTCCTCGTCCACCACCTCCAGGTGGAGCGCCATCACTGCCTGGCCGGGCAGAGAGGCCAGCCAGTCCTCCGGCGCCTGGTCGAGAACCCGCTGCTTAAACAGCTCCCCGCGGCCCTTGCGGGCCAGGGTCAGGGCGTAGAACTCCATGTGCCGGTCCCAGCGCAGGGTGAAAGGTCCGCAGTTCTGCCAGAAGGAGACCGAGGCTTCCTCGGGCGGTTCCACCGCAAAGCGTTGGCAGAGCTGGCAGACCAACTCGAAGGCCCGGTTCAGCTCTTGGGGGGTGGCTTTGAAGGCCAGGTGGGAAATCTGCTGCGGCGTGGCCACGGCACGAAACGGGCGTGCGTGAAGCTCCGCGTAGAGTTGGTCGCGCAGCGGATGGCTGGAAAAGGGCAGGCAATAGTAGTCGGACATGGAAACGGTCTCCTTAGCAGGAAGTGGAGCGATTATGGCATGGCCGGCGGTTGCGGGCAACTGTCGGACATTTCACTGTGGGGTACTGTGCTTTTTTTGAGATAAAGCCGCACAAAAAGTGTTGATTTAATCATTTAGATATGCAATTTTTCGAATGTAGTTTTCGGGTCAGATTCAAGGGGCTGGCCGGCCGTCAAGACGCCGGTTCCAGGAGCTTGAAGTTTCTTAGGCCTGCAACGCATTCAGCCCCCAATTTTACTAAGGAGGTTTTCCCATGGCAGAAAACAAGAAAATTGTCGTTATCGGCGGTTCGGCGGCGGGGCCAAAGACGGCGGCTCGGGCAAAACGCCTTGACCAAAACGCTGAGGTCACCATTGTTCAGATGGCCCCCGAGTTGTCTATGGCATCCTGCGGCTACCCCTATTTTGTCGGCGGCGTCTTCAACGATCGTAAGCAGTTGCTGAGCACCCCCTACGGCGAGGTCCGGGATCCGGATTTCTTTTTGCACACCAAAGGCATAACCGCTCGCACTGGCACCGAGGTGGTCGATATCGACCGGGACAAGCATCTGGTGACCTGCCGAGATTTGGAAACCGGTGATGTCGATGAACTGGTCTATGACAAATTAGTCATCGCTACCGGCGCCACGGCCCGTAAGCCGCCTCTGCCCGGCATCGATCTGCAAGGGGTCACCACCTTGCAGTCCTTGCGGGATGCCGACTTTCTGCGCCAGATTCGCGACGACAAGAGCATCACCAAGGCGGTGGTTATCGGCGGGGGGTTGATCGGCATCGAAACCAGCGAGGCCCTGCAGCTGTCCGGTATCGATATCACCGTGGTGGAACTGCTGCCGCAAATCCTCATGTTCCTCGACTGGGAGCTGGCCAAAATCCTGGAAAACTATGTGCGCAGTAAGGCGGCCAACGTGCTGACCGATATAGGCGTGGCCGAGTTCATCGGCAAGGACGGCAAACTGACCGCGGTCAAGTTGGCCAACGGTACCGAGCTCCCCTGCGAACTGGCGGTGATGGCCATCGGCGTGCAACCCAACACCCGACTGGCCGAGGCCGCCGGCATCCGGATCGGCGTTACCGGCGGGATCGACGTCAATCCCTTCATGCAGACTTCAGATCCCGACATCTATGCCGTGGGCGACTGCGTGGAAATCAGCAACCGTATCACCGGTGCCCGCACCCGCGCTCCCTTTGGCGATCTCGCCAATCTGCAGGGCCGGGTCGCTGGCGAAAACGTGGCCCTCGGCAACAGCGCCCAATTCCCCGGCACCATTCATACCGGTATCTGCAAGGTCTTCGATTTCTCCGCCGGTTCCACCGGGCTCTCCGAAGCCAAAGCCAGGGCCGCCGGTTACGACAATATCGTCACGGTGATTAACGCCAGCCTCGATAAACCGGAATTCATGGGCGCCAAGCTGTTGATCTCCAAACTGGTTGCCGATGCTCGTACCGGCAAGATCCTCGGGGTGCAGTGCGTCGGCCCCGGCGATGTCAGCAAACAGATCGCCACCGCCGCCATGGCTATTCTCGGCAACCTCACCGTGCACGACCTGGTCAACGCTGATCTGCCCTATGCGCCGCCCTTCAGCCTGCCCATTGATCATTTCATCGCCTCTGCCCATCTGCTTGAGAACAAGATGAAGGGCCGCCTCAACGGCATCTCATCGGTAGAAATGAAAGAGCTGCTGGACAGCGAAGAGCCTCCCTACGTTCTCGATGTGCGGACTCCAGAGGAATTTGACATGATGCGCCTCGGCATCGGAGAGACCCTGATTCCCCTCGGCGAATTGCGTCCACGGCTAGATGAACTGCCTGCGGACAAGAACCGGGAGATCGTCTGCTATTGCAAGATCTCTCTGCGTGGTTACGAGGCTCAGGGGCTGCTCGAAGCCAATGGCTGGAGTAACGTCAAGGTTCTCGAAGGGGGAGTCATGGCCTGGCCCTTTGGTCGCGAAAAATAACCTGCCAAATGTGCTCAAGCCATCCTATGAGTTTTGCGAATGCATTTTAGTATTTTAGTCGCCATTTCCCCATCGGAAGGTCAAAACCGGATGATTGCATGCAGTGTACAATTGTGTTTTGCGCCCCTTTCATGCTAAATTTCTCCGGTTTGGCAAACCAAGAAAATAACAGGAGAACAATATGGCTACTACCGCCGATCTGAAACGCGGTCTGGTGATCCAGATCGACCAGGCTCCCTGCCTAGTGCTCGACGTCACCTCCCAGTCTCCCTCCGCCCGGGGCGGCAGCACCCTTTTTAAGACCAAATACCGAAATTTGCTTACCGGACAGGTGTTGGAAAAAGCCTTTAAAGGTGGCGAGCGTATCGACGAAGCCGATTTCGAGCGGCGCAAGGGGCAATTCCTCTATCCTGATGCCGAGGGCGGGGTCTTCATGGACTTGGAAAACTACGAGCAGTACGAGTTGGCCGGTGAGCTGTTCGACGGGGTAAAGGACTATCTTCTCGAAGGGATGGAGATCCAGCTCGGTGTGTTTGAAGGCCAGGTGGTGAGCACCGATCTGCCGCTGACGGTGGAATTGCTGGTCACCGAAACGGCACCGGCCATCAAAAAAGCCACCGCCACCGCCCAAACCAAGGACGCACTACTGGAGACGGGGCTGCGGCTGCAGGTACCCGGTTATCTTGAATCTGGGGAAAAAATTAAGGTCGATACCCGTGAAGGTCGCTTTATTTCCCGGGCCTGATACGATTTCGCTGCTTATTTATAGGTTTATCGAAAACACAGAAGGAGAGACAGATGCCGGTCGGTACTGGAAAAATTATTAGGGAAATTCGAGAGTTTATTGCTAGCCATGGTGAGGATTACGGCAACTGGTATATTGGTATTACCACCGATCCCATTAGTCGGTTGCTCGACGATCACAAGGTCGACATCAATGTAGATCTGTGGCTGTGTAGCGAGGCTTTCTCCAATAAGGAAGCGCGCATGGTCGAAGAGCAACTTATCTCAGAGACCGGTGTGACCGGTGATTGCCAGGACGGCAAGACTGGCCAGTTCGTTTATGCCTACCGCATGAGCGACAATACCCAGCCGTAACTTGGATCTGGTTGCGGAGTTTGAATCCTCTTCCACACCAGCGCTAATGCCGAGTTGAAACACAACGGCCCCGCTAGCCAATGGCGGGGTCGTTGTGTTTCAATTCACGACAGCGACCATGGTAACTGGTAGATTGGCCTAACCGCTCAGGTTGATATGCCCTCGCCAAAGATCTGACGAGTCCAAGCTTTTTTGATCCGCAAGTAGCAGGGTTCATGGCGAGGAACTGGTAGTGAAGAATCTGGGGGCCTAAAAGGTGCGTTTGTAAATCGAGGCCTCTGCGGTGTAGGTCCCGAATTTTGTAAACTTATTACTCCGCACTTACGACGACTGTATCTGTTTGCTGGTTTTTTGCCATTTGTGAAGTGTTTTCTGCAATTTTGAACATCACCACAATCAGTTCGAGCCAGATTCGCACCATTAAAATATAAATACCAACCACGAGGGGGGTTACCACGAGGGACACAATACCGGGTCCAATGCCATTGGAAAAACCGGTAATGAGCATGCTCAGGCCAATAAACACCGCACTTGCTATGCCCAGAATATAGAGTATCTTGATCAGGCGAATCGTCACAAACTCTGAAAAGGACATGTCGAAAAGGCTGGCGAAGAAATCATTGTTCATAACGAAACCTCCCTGAAAAAACAGCGTATCGCTCATCGATACATGACTTGTTTTCATTCGGAAACGGCCACTTTCCACAATCTCGGCGTCAATCTACACGTTTGCTTGTGACTCGGGGCCATCCCTGGCCCTTCGCCCATGGGGCAGCACAGAGGCTGTCAAACTTTTCAATCCTGAAAAGTTTTGCGGCGTAGATAGCTACGCCTCCGCGCAATCGTTTGACTTCTTTGACCTTGAGGAAAAGCTCTCGTTTCCTATCTGAAAACGTCTCTATGCCCATCCAGCGTTTCCAGATGGGCACTAATTAGATAGATAAATACTATCGCCTGGTAATAAGTTTTCAACAATTTTTAAAAACAATTTAGAATGGTGGCGGGAGGTCAATTGTCTCTCAATAGAGATTGGTCTTGTTGTCGATAGGGTCATGCCACTTCTTTAGCTTTCGAGAGAGACATGAACAAAAAAGCTTTGCTTCTCCAAATTATCGACTGCCTGGAGGTCGATCACTCCTTATTGCTGCAGGTTGCTAAGACCGCCCATGCGGCTGCGACCCACGAAGAAAATATCCCCGATAATAAATACGCTACCCTCGGCCTTGAAGCTTCTTATCTGGCTCAGGGCCAGGCTAATCGCGCCCAAGAGATCCTTGCTGCCCTGAAGGCCTTTCGGCAACTGACCTTGCAGGAGTTT
>MAXT01000105.1:0-852 GCA_001751225.1 Desulfuromonadales bacterium C00003107
TTTAGCTGCTGGAGCTGCGCAAGTTGACTTTGCAACATCGGCGGTATTTCGCCACTTCCACTCATATTATTTTATCACCTTGTTTTATGATTGATGCGTATTTCTGTTAACCTATTCTTTTGACTCTTTATAAATATAAGTACATGCGAGGAGAAAAGGTAGGGATATTGGTCATCTCTTATGGGTCGCGGGCGGCTGCGATGATAGATGCACTGAGCCGAAGTGAAGAATATGCGGTGCGTTTTTACATTGCGGACAAGCAGAGGAATCCGTTTAACGTGAAACATGCAGCGAAGCACGTAGTTATTCCCGATTTGGATATTGTAAAGATATGCGACTTTGTCGAGGCGAATAAAGACGATATAGATTTTGGGATATGCGGTCCCGAGCAGCCGATAATAGATGGCGTTAGAGACGTGATTGAGAGTAGAACCGGTGTGGCAATGATATGTCCCACAAAAAGATATGCGATAGAAGGGAGCAAAGTTTCGCAGCGAGTTCTACTTGACGAATGCTGTGCGGATGCAAACCCGATTTTTAAAGTGTTCCCACGGTCGGATTATGCGAGTGTAAGCGAAGTGAAAAGTGCGGTATGGCAGTTCTTAGATGAAATTGGGGATAAGGTGGCGGTGAAACCTGATACGCCTGCGGTGGGTAAGGGCGTAGGCGTCTGGGGTGACCACTTCACGAGTAGAGAGCAATTATTTGAGCATTTTTTGTCCGTTTTTGAGAGTAGCGATGTGTTGATAGAGGAAAAGGTAGAGGGTGAGGAATCGAGTTTCCAGGCGTTCTGCGATGGTAAACGACTCGTACCGCTTCCGGACACGCGGGACTACAAACGCGCTTTCGATT
>MAXT01000105.1:904-1307 GCA_001751225.1 Desulfuromonadales bacterium C00003107
TAGATAAAAAAGATAGAGAAGAGGAGGAGAAGTTAGCTCAGAAGATATTTAGCAGACTTCGAGGCAACGGCAGCAATGAAGAGCTGAGGGGTGTGCCGTTATATGTGGCGTTCATGCACACAGACGAAGGTGCAAAGATATTGGAGATAAACAGCCGGCCGGGCGATCCGGAAATGCTTAACATACTACCCGTGCTGAAGAACGATTTTGTGGATGTCTGCTTCCGGATGGTGGAAGGTAACCTCTCGAATGTAGAGTGTATGGACAAGGCAACGGTCGTGACGTATGCCGTGCCCATGGACTATAGCGGTTACAGGGAAATATACAGCGGTGACCGGCGTGTGGATTTGAGTGGCGCGCAAGCGTTGCAGAAAGGATATGGCGATAATTTGAGGATTTATCC
>MAXT01000105.1:1414-2124 GCA_001751225.1 Desulfuromonadales bacterium C00003107
GGCGAGGGACGTTTCTCTGGATGGTATTAAAAACATAGACGGCGCGTTGTGGAATAGATGGGAAATTGGTGCTGAACATCATATAGAGCAGAGTGTGAGGCGGATGAAGGAGTTGAGAGCGAAGGAAAGATAATAGATTGCATAAGTAGTTGTCTTTTTGATCAGAAATCAAGCATCCTGATGACTTGGTGGTTCAAGTAATACAAAAAAATAAAAGAGGAACTGCCGATGGTTACCGACAGCCTCTATCCCCTGTATTATAAAGTCTCTATCCCGAAAGATTCCAGTAGCACATCTGGATTTATCTTACCGCTTGTAAACGTCTTCCCGCTGTTTGTCTCATTTACTGTGATCTCCGCAGGTGCAAACATGCCCGCATCCACCTTGAAGAAATCGAATCCCGCTGCTTTAAAAGTCTTATAAAACGGCTGCCCGTAATCCTTGGAGCTAAGCGAGGGCACTTTCTTCACGTAGTCCTTCAACTCTTCTACGTTATCATAGTCTATGGTGTAATACATGCGGCCACAGTATATGATGCAGTCGTTGGTCGAGCCCATGCAGTGTACGTCGTCACCAACAATAGGCGATATGGGTATAATGCCATGCCCGTGTGTTATGCTGTTTATATCGAACCCTATGGATTCGAATTTGTGGATGCCCGTTTCAATTCCTCTTGCGGCTATCTGCACGGAACCAGCGACAGAAGCGGT
>MAXT01000105.1:2159-2578 GCA_001751225.1 Desulfuromonadales bacterium C00003107
ACTAATACCGCTTCGGGCGCATCGTCTTCGTATCCTATCTTTTCATACAGCTCCTTTGGATTTAGGGAAAGAGCCCTTGCAGGTCCCGAACCCATACCGAAGAACTTCTTCACCGCGATTCGCCAGCCCGCAAATTGCGATGCCATACAGGCGATTACCGGATGGTCGGTGGTTAGCTCTATCGCGGGGCAGGAGAATTTCCCGAGGTCAAAACTGCAGAATTTCATATCCGCAAGGTCCGCCATGCATATCCGCGACACGTATAACCCCGCTTCAAATCCCCCTTCTTCTTCCACGCCGGCGTCTATTATCGTGGTCCCGTTATCCTGCTCCAGTATAGCTACTTGCAACTCCTCCGAATTGTCCATCATTTCCTCAAATACGTCTATTCCATACTCATTTACGCTTATCATTACCTA
>MAXT01000106.1 GCA_001751225.1 Desulfuromonadales bacterium C00003107
TCGGACACTTCGATGGAGATCTCGTAGGGACGCACCCCGGACAGGTCAACCTGTGTAATGCCCGGCAGGGTGAGCAGTTCCTCGCGCATGGTTTCGGCCTGCTCCCGCAAGCTGCGCTCGGCCAGATCACCGTAGACCACTACTGAGACCACCTCGCTGCGATTCAACAGCTTGGTAATAACCGGTTTTTCTGCCTCTTCGGGAAAGGTGATGATCCGGTCAACCTCGGTCTTGATGTCCTGCAGCACCACATTGGGATCGGCGCCACCCATCAGCTCAGCAGTCACCGTACCGTAGCCTTCCACAGCCAGAGCCTTAAGCCGGCGGATACCATCGACTCCTGTGAGGTTTTCTTCGATTTTGAGCAGAATGCCATCTTCGACCTCTTCAGGCCCGGCCCCCGGATAAGACACGGCCACCTGCACCTTGTCCAGAGCAACCTCTGGGAAGACCTCCTGCTTTACCGACATGCCGATGATCAGACCGCCAACCACGAAGGCCAGCATCAGCAGGTTGGCCGCCACATGATTTTGAGTCATCCAACGAATGGCACCGTTCATGGTCCAACTTCCTCTTCGCGAACCCGCACCTTAAGACCATCCGCCGCACCGGCCAGAGCGGTGACGATAACCCGCTCGCCATCCTGCAGACCTTCACCGATGAGAACCGACTCGCGCTCACGGCGCAGCACCTGCACCGGACGAATGCGTAACAGGGAACCCGCATCCACCACCCAGACCGTATCAGCATCCCGTAAGGCGCGGCGCGCCAGGATACTCACCGCAGGCAGAATTTTGCCCTGCAACTCCAAGTCGACAAAGCTGCCAACAGCCAGTGGCGGACGTTCATCCGTTGCCGGCTGTTGCAGTAGATAAGGATCATTGACAGCTACCACGACTCGAGCCATGCGGCCCAGAGGATCTACCTCACCCAAGGTCCGTACCAGCGTCCCCGGCCAATCGTAATGGATCGCCCCGGCAGTAAAACGCACCGTCGCCGCCGTCCCCTTACCGCCGCGGGGTATATTCAACCAAGGCAATGCATCCAGAGGGAGTGGCACCACAATTTCTGCAGTATCGGTACCGAGAAGGGTTCCCACGGTGGCGCCCCCACGGACGTACTGGCCAAGATCAATGCCCTCACTGAGCACCAGGCAATTGAAAGGGGCACGCACTTCGGTTCGTTGCAGGTTGATGCCGGCCTGTTTCAAGGCGGCGCTGGCAGCAGTCACCCGTCCCTCTGCGTTCCTTAACTGCGGCTCGTAAAGCACCAGGGGGTTAGGATCCCCCCGCCCTACTTGAAGACGTTGCCACTCGTCACGGGCCACTCGCGCCCGCCCCTTTACCATGGCCAATTCCAGCTCCGCAGCAGCCAAGTCCGCCTCAGCACGTTGAATAGCCAGTTGATAGTCGATATCTTCAAGTTGGAAGAGAGTATCGCCCTTTTTAAACATGCCCCCGGCAATGAATTCATCGGCCAGCATGATCACCCGGCCACTCACTTGGGCCACGATTTCTGACTGCTGGCGGGCCTGCACGGTCCCGGTGGCGGCCACCGTCACGGTGTGCTCACGGTGCTGCACCGTCACCGTTTCCACCAACACTCCGGCAAATTCCTGAATTTCCTTGACCGGGGCCTGGCGGCTTAAAATAAGTACTGCCAAAATGGCCCCACCGACCAACAGCACCAGAAACGGTAAGACGATCTTCAGCACAGTAGTTCGATTCATGGTTATAATCCTTTGTCCTGCCTACTTTGACAGACGTTGTTCAACAAACGAATCCATCCAATTGCCACCTAGCGCCCTGGCCAGGGAAATGCGGGCCACGATGCGCTGTCGCCGGGCCTGGAGCAGAACGCTTTGAGCTTCGGCATGGGAAATCTGGGCGGTCAGCACCGGTAAATATTCTGAAAGACCCTGCAAATAGCGCTCGGTGGAAAGACGTAACGAACCTGCTGTGGCGACCACCCGCTCTTCCAGCAGTTCGATGCGCTGAGTCCCGGTTCTCTCCTGCACCAGAGCATCTTCGACCTCTTGAAAAGCTTGCAGCACCGCCTGGTGATAGAACCCCAGGTTCTCGCGAAACAGAGCACGAGTTCGATCGACTTCGGCTTTACGCCGGCCGCCGTCGATCAGCGGCTGCGTCAGATTAACCAGCAGATTCCAGAAAATATTGGGTGAATCGAGCAGGCTGCCAAGTTCGCTGCCGGCGCCGCCGTAATCGGCTACCAAATTGAAGGAAGGAAACCGTTCGGCAATAGCCGCAGCGACTCGGGCATCTGTCGCCTGCAAACGAGTCAGCGCCCCGGCGATATCGGGCCGGCGCTGTAGCATGGTCGCCGGCAACCCCACAGGAAAAGCCCCATCCAGGGCCGGCAATTCCGCGAGACTTCCGGCGGCCGAACGATCGGGAAGTCGGCCCAGCAGCACCGCAAGGGCATGCTCTGCAGACGCCAAGCTGGCTTCAAAAGCCGGCCGCGTGGCCTTGGCCGCTGCCAAATTCTGCCGAGACTGATAGACATCCAGAGCCGGCACCAACCCTTCACGATACCGATTTTCCACCCGCTGCAGAGTGTCTGCAAAAGAGGCAATCGTGCGGTCGACCAACTCAAGCTGCGAACGTTGCTCCACGGCAAGATAATAGAGATCTGCCAGCCGGGCTGACAGGGAAAGATAGAGTGCCGCTAAATCCTGACGAGCGGCTACGGTATCAAGACGAGCCGCTTCGGAGCGCGAGGCAAGTTTGCGCCAGACATCCAGTTCAAAGCCGGCAGCCACCGAAAGTCGATAGCTATTGTCGGTCTGGGCTCCAAACAACCCCGGCTGGCGAACTCTTCCCGCCGCCCCCTGCAGGCCGACCGTTGGGCGACGTGCAGCGCCGGCAATACGAGCCTGCGCTTCAAACTGCCCGAGACGGGCATGAGCCTGTTCTAAATTAAGATTATGCTCAAAAGCTTCGGCCATTAAACTGTCGAGAAGGGGATCCTGAAACTGTTCCCACCAGCGTTCCAGGGGCCTTTCGGCATTCAGGCCACCGTCAGCCGTATAATTCTCAGGCAACGCTCCGGGCAACGTCGCCTTTTGTGCTCGGTGTGGCGAACAGGCGAACCCAAACAGAGCCAGCAGAACCAGTCCACATAAATTCAGCCGCATACTCATGACGCCTCCATTCCGGCGACCAGAAACCCAACCAGCATATCGATCTGAAGGTCGGGACTAGGTTCTAGCTCGACTCCGGGTGGCACCACAGGTAGCTTTTCCGGCAGAAAGGTACAACGACTGATGGCGCCAATTGCGAAATTCAGGCGCCAGAACACCTGGTTGCGGCTGAGGTTCGGCAGGGTTTCGCACAGAACTTCAAACAACAGGGCGAACAGCGGGCCGATCATGCGAAAGAAAATTGACCGCACCGCATCATCGGGTTCGGTCAAAGCCCGACCGATGAGATGCAAAAAATAACGGGCGTCGGGGGCCGAATCACGAAAGCGCAAGGTCGGTTCAATAAATGCGCGTAAGGCCTCCTCCGCGGTAGGCTTTCGCCCAGCAGCAGAGGCATCGGCACGAACAGCTTCCAGTCGACCCAGACGCTCCTCGTTGAGCGGTCGCAAGCGGCGTTCAAAAATAGCCTCGACCAACGCCTCTTTGGACCCAAAGTGATAGCTCACCGAGGCGAGGTTCACCCCGGCCTCGGCGGTAATTTTACGTAAAGAAGTACAGTGGTAACCGCTATCGGCAAAGAGCTTTTCCGCCACATCGAGTAGGCGCTGCTTGGTCGTCGACTTGTCCATTCCACCCCGTCTTCTGTTCAATGATTCCCGGCCAAATGATTTTCACTCTTCGGCAATTTAAACAAACGTTTGACTTATTTGTCAAGAATATACCCCTTGGCCGGCCATGACTGCGCTTTTATCCTATAGATAAATGATGGCCAGTTCTTGCAATAAGAGCCCGGCAGGTAATAATCAAACAAGGCTTTCGGCGCGGGAAGAGATCACGATTTTTACGGAAAAAACTCACTTCATGTCCACCTTCCCAAAATGATGATCATTTAACGAGAGGAGACAGCATGCTTCAGTGGCCTAAAACAAATGATGCCTTGGGCACCAGTAATCGGGGCGTGCCCTGTGAGTCCGGACTCTGCACTCTATGTACCGCCGACTGCAAAGGTAAATGCGAAACCTGGTTATCCTGCCTGGTCGGCCGCAAACTGTTATATCCACGAAATTTCGGCAGGACCACTGCCGGCTCAGGAAATGTCACTTCCGTTGGCGTCGGCTATCATGCCTTACGCATTCAGGGCTACGCCTACGGCGCTAAGGGAATCCCGGCAGGATTGTCCAACAATGCTGATGATTGTATTTTCCCCAACGTCAGCATCGAGACGGAGTTCGGCGCAGAAGTCAAAACAAAATGCCGCATACCCATTATGACCGGCGCCCTTGGATCGACCTTCATCGCTGCCGATTACTGGGATTCATTTGCCGCTGGTGCCGCCCTCTGCGGGTTTCCTATTGTAGTTGGAGAAAACGTGGTGGGAGTTGACAGGGAATCCCGGATCGATAAGGGAAAGGTGGTTTCTTCTCCGGAGTTGGACCGCCGCATAAACTCTTTTTTCCGCTATTACAATGGCTATGGAGCCATTATCGTCCAGGTCAATGTCGAAGACACTCGCAATGGCGTCGCCGAGTACCTAATCGATAAATACGGCGACAAAGTCATCATCGAACTCAAGTGGGGCCAGGGCGCCAAAGATATCGGCGGTGAAATCCAGGTAAACACATTGGAATACGCCAAATTTTTGCAAAAACGGGGTTACGTTGTCGACCCGGACCCCAGTGACCCGGTGGTTCAGGAAGCCTTTAATAACCACGCCATTACCTCCTTTGCCCGTCACAGCCGTCTGGGAGCCACCAACCTGGACACTGCCGCCCAGGTCAGGGACGACTTCCTGCAAACCGTATCCTACTTTCGCAAGCTAGGATTTAAACGCATTTCCCTGAAGACAGGGGCTTACGGCATGGAAGCGCTGGCGATGGCCATCCGTCTAGCGGCCGAGGCAGGTCTAGATCTACTGACCGTTGACGGAGCCGGCGGCGGAACCGGCATGAGCCCCTGGAATATGATGGAACACTGGGGGGTACCCTCACTGACCTTGCATGCCAAAGCCTATGAATACTGTAAACTGCTCGAGAAATCAGGACAGAGGGTCCCCGATCTCTCGCTGGCAGGGGGACTGGCCCGGGAGGATCACCTTTTCAAGGCACTGGCGCTAGGAGCCCCATTCACCAAACTGGCTTGCATGGGACGCGCACCGATGATTGCCGGTTTCCTTGGCAGCAACATTCAGGGTGTGTTTCAGCCGGAAAACAAGGCTCGACTTAACGGCTTCTGGGATGAACTGCCCACCAGTGTCACCGCAGTGGGAACCTATCCCGAAGAGATCTTTGCCGGATGGGAGGCCGTAAAGAAGCTGGTCGGCGCAAAAGAGATGAAAAACATCCCCTTTGGCGCGGTGGCCATGTATGGCTACGCCGACAAATTGGCCTGCGGTCTACAACAATTTCTGGCTGGGGCCCGCAAGTTCAAACTGGCCGAACTCTGCAGAGAGGATCTAATGGCTGCCAACCGGGAAACAGCAGCTGAAACGGGATTGCCTTTCATGGCCGACGCACAGGACGAAATCGCCCAGCAAATCATTGCTGGCCAATTCTAGGCAGACAGATAGGTCATGCGCAAACCCTTGGTGAAAAACATGGCGTACTTTTCGCCAAGGGTGAGGTTACAATTCTACTTACAGGTAAAGTATCGCGGGATAATAAAACACCGATATTTACAATATTTAGCGAGCATCAGTGGCCTAAATTCCACCAAATCAAAACAGATAACTACATAGAATCATTATTATCTTGACCTTTTCGCCACAGGCCTTTAATTTAGCGGCTTACTATCACTCCGATAAAAGCAAACCTGAAGCGATTCAGGGACGCAAAGCCACGGATCCCAAAGGGACCGCCGGGCCGCCGAAGAGCAGCAGATCCCATCTTTGGCCATCGTGCAAAGATGGGATTTTTTTATCAGCAGCCAGCGCAGCATACCTGTTGCCTATAAATATTTATTCGGCGTTAAAAACTATGAATCGCTCCCTCTCTCGCTTGAATACCGCCAGACCGGCTCTTTTTCGTAGCAGCCGCATGGCCTGGTGCGCCAGCTTCGGCGTTGCGCTCGTCTGCTGTCTGCTTTGGCTACTCCCTGACGGAGCGGTGCTCCACCTACTGTCTCCTTCCCATCTCACCGCAAGTCTACTGATCCTTTTAGCCAGCCTGCTCACCGGACAATGGTTACGCCACCATCATCTAGCAGCCACCTTTGAAGAACGCCGTAGCGCTGACGAAAAAGTTAAACGACTAGCTTTTTACGATCAACTCACCGGGCTGCCCAATCGATCCTTGCTCCGTGACCGACTCGATCAATACCTGGCAGAAGCGAAACGATTCGACCATCTGCTGGGAGTGGTATTTCTCGATCTCGACTGTTTCAAATACATCAACGACTCTTTAGGCCATGCAGCCGGTGACACCCTGTTGCAGATGGCGGCTCAGCGCATGCAGGACTGCCTGCGTGACAACGACACGGTGGCCCGTTTTGCCGGCGACGAATTCGTCATTATCCTGTCCGGATTTCGCGACCTGCAGAACCTACCGCACATCGCCCACAAACTACTGCACGCTCTGGCCACCCCCTATCAACTTGAAGGCCGCGAAGTGCTTTCCTCAGCCAGTCTCGGCATCGCCACTTACCCGCAAGACGGTACCAGCGTCGAGCAACTGATGCGCAACGCCGATACCGCCATGTACGAAGCCAAAGAAGCCAACGGAAATACCTACCGCTTATTCTCCCGAGAGATGGAGCGCAAGCTGAGCCAACGCCTGGAGCTGGAAACCAGTCTGCGCCAGGCGTTGCACCGAGAGGAGTTTTTTCTCCTCTACCAGCCTCAATTCGACATGCGCAATCAACAACTGGTCGGCATCGAGGCGCTGGTCCGCTGGAATCACCCCGAGCGGGGGGTTCTCACGCCGAAAAGCTTCATCGATCTGGCCGAAGAGACCGGTCTCATCGCACCTCTTGGCGATTGGATTCTGCGCCAGGCCTGCAGCCAATGGCAACAGTGGCAGAAAGCTTACAAATCACCCCTGCGCCTGGCGGTTAATCTCACCAGCCGCCAGTTTCAGAGTGAGAACCTGGCAAATAATATCCAGACCATCCTCAAGGAAGCCGGCCTGCCCCCCCACTGCCTAGAGCTGGAAATCACCGAGGAGACTCTGATGCAGGATGCCGCCTCGGCCGACGGAATTCTAAGGCAGCTTAAACAGCTCGGCGTACAGCTAAGCATCGACGATTTCGGCACGGGCTACTTCTCTCTGGCTTATCTGCAAAAGCTGCCCATCAATCGGCTGAAGATCGACCCGTCCTTTGTCCAGGGCGGTCCCGGCGACACCTGTCACGCATCGATCGTGACCACCATCATCGACCTGGCAAGAAATATGGACCTGCAGCTAATCGCCGAAGGAGTCGAATCGGCCAACCAGATCGACTTTCTGCTACAGAAAGGCTGTCACCTCGGCCAGGGTTACTATTTTGCCGAGCCCCTGGACCACCAAGCCATCGCATCTTTTATCGAGGGCCTGCCGGCACCTCCCGGGGAAAAAGCCGTGAGCCATCTAAGCCTTTCCAATTGAGCCCGCACCTGCTGAGTGCGGGCTTTTTATTTGCCTTTGCCGTGCAAAATAAGTAAGTTAAAAGGGTGAATTTTCTGAACAAAGGAGAAATGGCGTGGCAGACAACAATCCATCGGACCTCAGGGTCTCCGGGTCCCTCAGCTTTAAAATGGCCGGTGAAGACTTTCTTGGCCTCAACCGCATCGAACTACTGGAGAAAATCGACCTGCTCGGTTCGATCACCAAGGCCGGCAAAGCCCAGGGCATCAGCTATAAAACGGCCTGGGAACAGGTCGACGCCCTGAATAACCTGGCCGAACAGCCGCTGGTCTCGCGTTCGGCGGGAGGTAAGGGAGGCGGTGGAACCTCACTGACCGAGGCGGGACAGGAAGTAGTCAAACGCTATCGGGCTATTCAAGCCGAACACGAACGATTTCTCGCCGCTCTCGGAGAGCA
>MAXT01000107.1:0-760 GCA_001751225.1 Desulfuromonadales bacterium C00003107
ATAGTAACAAAGCAAAAATGAAAAGCAGTGTATGTGTACGGAACGGTATCGCAATGATGTGTGTAGTTCTCATCCTGGTGAGCACTTTTAGTGCACTCTTTGCGGCTCCTGTGAATAACATGAATGAGTCAGTAGCGACTTCTTCTTATAACGAGTCCGAGTGTGTAAACGAAAGCGAGGATATTGCAATTGCAAATACCACTACTACCAACCGCTCGTTCGATAATATCTCCTCTATTACTGAGATGGATAACGTATCCGAATCGTTAGTGAATACGTCTTTTATGAATAGTTTTAATGGGTCTACCGATTCAAATGAGTCGTTAAATGAGTCGTTAAATGTAACTGAAAACGGAAGTGTCCAGCACGTCGTTACAACAGAGGAAAAAGAAGAAACATCGGATCAGAACAACACGAGCCACGAGCTGCCGGACCTTGTAGTAACCTTGATTGATGCACCGGAACGCATATATGTCAATTCCAGCACGATATTTAATGTGACAATAGAGAACATTGGTGCGCAGGATGCGGCTTCGTTCTATCTCGCACTGAAAGCCAATGAAACCGGGATAGATAACAAGAGCATAAACGCACTTCTCACGGGTGAATCAGTAACATTAAACTTCTCGTGGACACCACAAAACACGGGCTTTTATAATCTAACCGCCGTGGCGGACCCTGCGAATAGTATCAACGAATCGAACGAGACGAATAACCAATGCACGATAAACATAACAGTACTCAAAGAGGCAACGCATGA
>MAXT01000107.1:835-1148 GCA_001751225.1 Desulfuromonadales bacterium C00003107
CAGCTTCAAGGTCGCGTTTTGCGTAAATGACGGTATTTTATGCGTGAAAACTGTTAACGCACTTGCCGCTGCTGCGAACACGACTGTTTTTTGTGATTGGACGCCGGATCATGCCGGTAACTACACATTGAACGTCACTGCAGACCCGGATGAAGAGCTACACGAACTAAACGAGAGCAATAACGTAAATACGCTAAAAGTATCGGTGCTTCCGGTATCACCGACTGATCTTGTAGTAGTCGAAGTCGCGACTACGGCAACTTTCTTTGCGGGTGAGTTGAATCCGGTGAAAGCGCGGATAAAGAATGAAGGG
>MAXT01000107.1:1182-1706 GCA_001751225.1 Desulfuromonadales bacterium C00003107
TATTCCCGCTCTGGGGTTCAATACGACAGCAAGCGTGGTCTTCGGCTGGGTGCCTGAGTCCGAAGGCGGCTATCAGTTGAACATAACCGTGGACCCGGGCAATGTGGTCTCGGAGGTGGATGAGACGAACAATAACGCGGAAAAGGAGGTGCAAGTTAATCCCGTACCGGTTTGGCGGTATGAAGAGAACATCACAGTAGAGAACCTGCTGAATCACTCTTTACACGATTATCCCGTGCTGCTGACGCTTGACACTTCTATATTCAACTATACGGAAGTTAAAAAAGGTGGCGAGGACATATCGTTCAAGACGGTAGATAACGAGCCGATTCCTTATTGGATCGAACTCTGGAACCGATCAGGTGAGAGCCGAATATGGTTGCGGCTTGACGATGTGCCCGTCGGGAGACACAAACAGAGGATGTACTGGAATGCGTCTGACATGTCTTCGCGGAGTGAAGGTCAGCTCGTATTCGATTTCTTCGAGGATTTCGAGTGTGCTGACTGTTTCGATAGTTGGTCCC
>MAXT01000107.1:1745-4637 GCA_001751225.1 Desulfuromonadales bacterium C00003107
AAATCAACGTATTCCGCAAAGAGTGTCACACACCGCTGGGCTAACTGCGCGGGCGTACTGTACAAGAATATGAAGCTCGTTCAGCCGCGGTTGGAGTTCTGGATGCGCACCGAAAGTGAGTGCGACAAGAAGCTGCGGGCCGGTGCTGTCATCGGTAATGTCGCAGCAGACGCTTTTGAATGCGTATTTGAGACTGAGAACGTGACGAACTGGCACTTAGTAGCGGTGAATATTTCGGAGTTTACGGGCACGAAAACAGATTTGGGTTTCTTCTCCGAGAACAACTGGTGGGACTACAATGTGACCACCTCGATTGATAATATCCGGTTGAGAAAGAGTGCGTGTCGCGAGCCGTTAATGGATTTCGGGCTCGCAGACGTTCTACCCACGGACATCGTGTCGAGATACCGTAATCTGTATGCTGAGTTCCCGAACCGGATATTTGTGACTATCACGAACAACGGCACCGCAGACGCCCGTAACTTTTCGGTCTTTTTCAACGCAAGCGATGAGGCGGGCGGCAACGAAACCACGCTCTGTAAACGCATCACTCTGCTTCATAAATCTAAAACGAGATTGGAATTCATCTGGACCGCACCCCATGAGGGTAACTACACGCTTTCTGTTCGTGTTGATACTGAGGATTGCGTTGAGGAAACGAACATTACGAACAACGTTCTGGAAAAGAATGTGCATGTGAATCCACCGACAAGTTGGTGGGGATACGCATTTAAGGAGGATGTGCATCTAACGCTTCCTGAGTACGAATCAATAGCGAATGCCACACTCATGCTAACGCTGGACCCTTCTATATTTGACTACATGAATGCCAATCCGGACGGCTCTGATGTAAGGCTAAAGGACGTTAACGGTATGGATTTGCCGTACTGGATCGAGCGCTGGAACACCTCCGGTGAGAGTTCAATATGGTTCCGGGCGGATGTGCCTTCTACAGGAAGGCTGGTTTATCTNNAATTCATCGGCGGACTCAAAAAGCAATGCAAGCGCCGTAACCGAGCTTTTTGAAGGTTGGGGGGATGGAGCTGCAAGCATTGAGCGTTGGGATTTTCGTTACTGTAGAGATGATTGGGAGATACATCACGAGAACTGCTTTGGTCCTAAGCTGTGGGGCTGGAGACAGATAGAAAACGAGACCGCATCTTCGGGCAACAACTCACTGAAAATGAGTACTGGAAATACACATGGAACTGATAAGAGCAAGTGTGTTTGTGAAAACTACAAAGATGTTAAAGCGAATTACAGCGATTTTATCTTCAGCGGGTGGCTATATCCCGATAAATTCAAAAGGGATGCGGGTGCTGCATATGTTATTGACGTAAATGTTTCCGGTGAAATATTCCATTTATGGTATGGTACATTCAATTATCTACCCGTTGACACCTCAGACACTTTCTATTTCTATTTATTGGGTGTGGATGAGCGGTGGTGGCATCCGATACACAGAAGCTTGCGGGAAGACCTTGAGCAGAAGGGCTTGAAGGTTACTGATGATTATTCTGTTGAAAGGATCACGCATCGTGCCTATGCTTCCCCGGATACTGTTGAAGCAACCGCGTACTTTGACAATGTTGCTATTATTCGAAACAGCCCGGTCTTTGCTGATATTGGGGCTGTGAACCTCTCTGTCGAAGTCGTGCAGGTGGAGGCGAACAAAGACCTTTATGCAAATTCGTCCGGTACGCTTGTCGTGGTACTAAATAACAGCGGGCAGACATCTGCAAGGAATTTCACTCTGGTTCTTTCGGTGGATGACGCTTCCGAGAAGACGACATTGCAGCAAGACGGTTGCGCTGTGCCACACAAGTCTTCACGCACCTTCTCATTTGACTGGACGCCCACACATGAGGGGAACTACGCCATAGATGCGGCTGCGGTGGTTGACGGCACGACAGAAACGAGCGCCCAAACGGAACTGCAGGTGCTTCCAGATCTTGAATGGCGATATAAAGATACAATAGAGCTAAGATGCGCGGAAGATAGGGACGCTGTTGCGGCACCGATCGTTATTAACCCTGCTATCTTTGACTACGCGAATGCGAATCCAGACGGCTCTGACTTTAGAGTCAGGACTGATAACGGGGTGGACTTACCACTATGGATAGAGTACTGGAACACATCGGGAGAAAGCCGTATCTGGACGAGACTAGCAGTGCCTCAGGGCAGAAAAGTTCATCTGTGGTATGGCTCTGAGAACGCAATGACCGCGAGTAACGCAACAGCAGTTGCTTCTTTCTGCGAGGACTGGCACGATTACCCGGAGTTCGCTGAATATACATACACAACAAGCATGAATGGCTGGCACTTACAGACTTCCAATGCAAACGGATACGTGCGAATCCGAAACGAGTCGTTGCTGATGAACGTATCTTCTGACAATGGTTACTATGATACACCCTATATAGGTATATACAGCAATCCGCAGCTAAATTCCGAGGCACCCCAGCTCTTCGCACGTTTGAATGTAGAGGATACAACAAGCACGGTTGCATACATCCGTGTGGACGTGAATGTCACTGGTAAGACATACCACCTTCGTTATGGCAACGTCTGTGGCGAAGAGTTCGATTTTAATAGCACATCATTAGCAGACGGTGCGTGGCATCTTGTCCACCGTGACATACGTGAAGACCTGGAAAAGCGAGGTGTGGTGGTGGATGGCGATATAGAAGTGAAGCAGGTACTATTGCAGATTGAAGGTTTAGGGACTGCGTATTTTGATGATATTGCCATTCTGGATTCAGACTCCACGCTACGGGTTGGAGGCATGCAGAAACCCGACCTTAAGGTTCGCTTTACCGCGGTGCCTGAAGAAGCACGGCTTAACCGTACGGTGCCAATAGAAGTAGAAGTGCTAAATCTCGGGTTGGATGC
>MAXT01000107.1:4716-4856 GCA_001751225.1 Desulfuromonadales bacterium C00003107
TTCAACTGGACGCCTATGCGTTTTGGCGCAACCACGCTGGAAGTTATTGCCGATCCCGAAAACGTAATTGCAGAAGCGGATGAGGGTAATAATAACGCATCTCGAACCGTAGAGGTCGTGGCACCCGACCTGTTCATATC
>MAXT01000108.1 GCA_001751225.1 Desulfuromonadales bacterium C00003107
CCACGCAGTGGCAGCCATTTTTTGCCTACTTTTTGTTGGCTTGGACAAAAAGCAGGGCGTCTGGCGGGACGCGACCCGCCGGTCTTGATTTCCAGTCGGGTGGCACAAACGAACCGGACCATTTCAACCTTGACAGCTCATCCAAAGTCTATTTAAGTAGGATGGACTCCTTTTCGATAAACCAGCCTGGAGGAACCCGTGACCATCCCCATCAGCAATAGCTCCCTCGGCCAGATCGGCCAAACCGCCCTGGTGCGCCTCAACAAGATGGTCGATACCGACAGTGCCAACCTCTGGGGGAAAATGGAATCAACCAACCCCGGCGGCAGCGTTAAAGACCGTATTGCTTTAGCCATGATCGAGCAGGCCGAACAAGACGGTAGCATTAAACCGGACGACACTCTCGTCGAACCCACCAGCGGCAATACCGGCATCGGCTTGTCCCTGGTCTGCGCGGTCAAAGGCTATCGGCTGATTCTGACCATGCCGGACACCATGAGTATCGAACGACAGCGACTGCTTGGCGCCTACGGCGCTGAATTGATCCTGACCCCCGGCTCCCAGGGCATGCGCGGTGCCATTGCCAAAGCCCAAGAGATCAGCAATAAAAAAAAATGTTTTATGCCCATGCAGTTCAACAACCCGGCTAACCCCCGCGTCCATGAGCAGACCACCGGGCCAGAAATTCTTGCAGCCCTGGATGGCCAAGTCGCCGCCTTTGTTGCTGGAGTCGGTACTGGCGGCACCATCACCGGTGTCGGTCGCGCCCTGCGAGCTCAAAATCCCGACGTACTCATTGCCGCCGTAGAGCCGGCAGCCTCGCCGGTATTGTCCGGTGGTGTGCCTGGTTCGCACCGTATTCAAGGCATTGGCGCCGGTTTTATACCGGAGGTGCTTGATACCGCCATCTACCAGGAAGTCATCGCCATCGAGGACCAACTGGCCATGGACACCACCGCCCGCCTGGCCCTCAAGGAAGGCCTGTTCGTCGGCATCTCCGCCGGAGCCAACGTCGCTGCCGCCCTGCAAATTGCTAAGCGACTCGGTCCCGGCCACAATGTAGTCACGGTGCTATGCGATACCGGCGAACGCTATCTGTCAACAGGCGTCTTCGATGTGAAGGGTTAAACCAGTGACCCCGCAGGAAAAATTACTCGCCCTGCAAACACAGTTAGCCTGCTTCGAATCGGTCGCGGTGGCTTTTTCCGGCGGCGTCGATTCGACCCTGCTGCTACGAGTAGCAAGAGATCTACTCGGTGCGGAGCGAGTGTTGGCCATAACCGCCGTTTCGCCCTTCTTTCCCACTCGCGAACAAAATGAAAGCAGGACCCTGGCCGCCCAACTCGGAGTTCATCAGGAATTAATCGCTGTCGATCCGCTACAAACACCTGAGGTGGCCCGAAACGACGCCCGACGCTGCTACCATTGCAAAAAAATTCTTATGCGATCCTGTCTTGATCGGGCTCAGACACTCGGTTTCTCTCGTCTGGTTGAAGGATCCAACCTGGACGATCTTAGCGATTATCGCCCAGGAAGCGAAGCGATCAAGGAGCTTGGCATTTTTTCACCTCTGTTGGCAGCGAACCTGACCAAACAGGATGTACGTAAGCTGAGCCACCAGCTTAACCTGCCGACGGCAAACAAACCGGCCTTCGCCTGCCTTGCTTCACGTATCCCCTATGGCACGCCCATCACAGTCGCGGCACTGTCCCAAGTGGAAGATTGCGAAACCTATCTCAACCAGCAGGGATTCGAAAACTACCGAGTTCGCCATCATGGCAGCACTGCCCGTATCGAAGTGCCACCTGCCGAGCAACTCAAACTGATTCAAGAGCCTCTGCGCAGCGACCTGATCGCCCACTGTAAAAAATCCGGTTTTCACTTTGTAACGCTTGACCTTGAAGGCTACCGTACCGGCAGTCTGAACGAAGAGCTCTCTTAAACCAATATTTTGGGAGAAGACATGCACCGCACCAAGGCCATACTAAGCGTCTGTTTCTGCGCCGGGCTACTCGGCGCCCTGTTCAACAGCCTGGCCGTCTGGCTCGGCAGCAGCCTCGGGCTACCCCAACTTGCCGGCGTGAACATGACACCGCAATGGTCCCTGGCCTGGCTCTATCCTCGGCTAGTCTGGGGGGGCCTCTGGGGCCTGGCCTATTTCATCACAGTCGCCAGCCCCCGCGCCCGCTCCAGCTGGATTCGCAAGGGCCTCTGGGCCAGCCTGCTGCCTACCGCCTGGCAACTCTTCTACGTTTTCCCCAACCAGACCCTTCATGGAGCCCTGGGCCTTGGCCTCGGCACCTTCACCCCCCTGTTCGTCGTCGGCTACAACCTGATCTGGGGCTTCTTCACCGGCTTCTTCGCCCGTCTGCTGTGGGGCCGTCCCTGATGCTCCAGCGGCTGCAGTGCAGGTTTCTGACGGCAGCGTTGCTGCTCTGCCTGCTGCTGCCCACCCTGACCCCCGCTGAAACCCTGTCCGGCCAGGTCAAATGGATCTACGACGGCGACACCATCGAAGTGGCTGGCGTCGGCACCGTACGACTGCTTGGCATCGACGCTCCGGAGCACAAAGCATCGCAGCGAGATCGTTATTACCAGCGTTGGGGCGTCGAACCGTGCACCTTACGCCAGATCAACCAAACAGGGAAAAACTACCTTATCGAATCGGTTAAGGGAAAGACCGTACTGCTGAAAACCGAAGAGAAAAAGCGCGACCGCTATAACCGACTGCTGGCTTACGTTTATTTGCAAGATGGCCGGTTACTCAACCGAATGCTACTGGAGCGAGGTTATGCCGTGGTCTACCGACGCTTTGACTTCGAACAGAAAACTGATTTTCTCAAAACCGAAGAATTGTCGAGAAACAACAAGTCTGGAATATGGCAATAAGAGCGTTCTTCAGTGGTAGGCATGTGCGGAATGGATTTCCCGCAAGCTTAAAATAGGAGTCTTATTGCTAAGCTGACTCCTCATCTTGTCCGCGCAAACAACAAAGCCAGGCAGATAAACTCTGCCTGGCTTTGTTGTTGCTGCAAATTGTTTAATCCGCAACCTTAACGGATGTTCTTCCGCGCACCCAGGTCGGCCCAGAGAAAAACGGCTAGACTCAGCACAAAGGGATAAATGTAATACAGGCACGGCAAGCCCCGCTGAATATGAACAAAGAGGCCGACCGTAGACAGGGTACCGAGAAGTAGGGTCAGCAGCATGATTGCCTTCCAGAACTGTTGCGGTGTCACCGGCCAAAGCTGCCGGGGCCAAGGGACCACCTTGGCTACCGATTGAGGATAACCACAGTGACAGCAAAGCAAGGTCTCACCCAACACTTTACGCCCACAATTCTTGCATTTGACCATCGTGATTCCTCCTTTGACTAAATCAAAAACGACCGGCCTTATCCAAGCCTCTTTCTTTGTTGAAAGTTTGCCATAACATCCTAGAATTGCAAATGGTTCGATCCGTTTGACGGGCCCTTGCCTGACAAAGGCGAGGATTAAGCCTTCCATGAGGCGGCGATGCTGCTTTAACCTGCTAAACTTTTCATTTAGCCAGCTCCTGACTTTTTACGAAAGCATCAAACTTTAAGTTATCTCGTTGGACAGGGCGAAAACCGATACGGGGCTTAATAGCTTAAAAGGACGCAGATAAACGCGGATAAGACTCTATAGCAAGGATGAAACATTTGGTTGATCTGCGTATGCGATGAATCAGACTTTATCAGCGTCCGATTCATATTGTGAGAAGCTTAATGGGACAAGGATGAACATCTTTAAGCAGTGGTTCCTGATTTTTATGCTGCTGGCGCTTGCCAGCAGCGCACACACTTTCGACGCCATGGACCGACACTATATCTTCTTTCCCGAGCGGACCCT
>MAXT01000109.1:0-1557 GCA_001751225.1 Desulfuromonadales bacterium C00003107
TCGTGATAGGCCCACTGCCAGCTGTATTCGAACTTGGCGGTATCGAGAGGCTCGTAGTTGGCGGTGTCGAGGTAGTCGACGCCCGTCTCCAGACAGGCATCCATGATGGTCAGATCCTGGTAGGGCAGGGCCACGTTGAGCACAAGTTGGGGCTGCTCCTGTTTGATCAGGGCCACCAGCTCTGGAACATTGTCCGCATCGACTTGAGCGGTTTTGATGGGAAAATGGAGAATCTCCGCGGCGATAGCGTCGCACTTGGACTTGGTCCGGGACGCTAAGGTGATGCTGGTAAAGACTTCTTTAGCCTGGGCGCATTTGTGTACTACCACCCGGCCTACGCCACCTGCACCAATAATCAGCACTTTGCTCATGGTTCTGTTCCTCTTTGTAGTGTCGCTGAAATGTCATACTTGCAATGTTTTCCCCACAACGGCGATGGTTACCGAAGGAGCAAACAGCACGTTACTTGCTTTTGTAATCAAAGGTAGGCGGAGTGACCACCCACAATATTTTCGCTGCTCCGGCACCGATGTTTCTAACGGCATGGCGCTGGTCCGATGGGAAAAAAAAGCATTCATTCTTTTTTACCACATAGACCTTGTCGTCCAAGGTAAGCTCAATGCGACCATTGAGCAAAAAACCAAATTCTTCGCCTTCGTGCAGGGACTGCTCTTCCATGGCTTCGCCGGCTTGCAGGGTGAGCAGGGCCGGGTCCATGGTGCGATTCTGCGCCCCGGGGACCAGCAGTTCGACCCGAATACCGTCTTCTTCGGTGGCGATGACCGTCGATTCCTTGCCGAAAACCACCTGGCTTTCGTGGGGCTCGGCAAAGAATTCAGATATCGATACGCCGAAAACATCGAGGATGTCTTTAAGGGTACTGATCGCCGGCGAAGTGGCATCGTTCTCCAGTTGCGAGATATAGCCTTTGGTCAGATCGGCACGGCTGGCCAGTTCTTCCTGGGTCAGGGAATCAGCTCTGCGCAGCTTTCTCAGTTTTTGTCCGATCTTCACGATGATCTCCAGCCCCTTCGGGGCCTATGGTCACGAGCCGAGTTTACCAATGCTAAACAGTCTGTTTAGTAACATTTGCGTCAGGCTTGCTATATACTCTTCAAAGGATAAGGCTGTCAACAAAAAAACACCGACAAAAGCCCCGCTGGAAACAACCTAATCCACTGAAAAGAATTCACTTTTCAACCGAAAAATCCGGCTCTTCTTGACACTGGTCGAATAATTATATTTACTTGCTTGCAGCAGATATCTCAAGTAGCTGTTTTCAACAGCCTTTTAGGAAAGGATTCGACACTATGATATCCATCGGAAAAATCGGTTTCATCGGTGGTGGCAACATGGGGGAAGCTCTGATCAAGGGACTTATCGGGGGATCTTTTCCGGCCGCCGATATTTTGGTTGCAGAACCTGTCGAAAGTCGCCGGCTGCAGTTGGCCGATTGCTATGGTATCGACGCCAGGGCCGATGCTGCCGAGGTGGTGGCTGCCAGTGAAGTTGTGGTGTTGGCGATTAAGCCGCAGATCGTACCGTTGGTGATGCCTA
>MAXT01000109.1:1616-6061 GCA_001751225.1 Desulfuromonadales bacterium C00003107
ATTCGTGCGATGCCTAATACGCCTGCTCTGGTTGCTGCTGGCGCTACGGCGATCTGCCGTGGGAGTCATGCCAGCGAAGACGATCTGTTGACAGCCAGCCAACTGTTTGAGGCGGTGGGAATTGTACGGATTGTCAGCGAAGGGCAGATGGACGCGGTGACCGGTGTTTCCGGTTCGGGACCGGCCTATGTCTATACCGTGATAGAAGCCATGGCGGCCGGTGGCGTGCAGCAGGGGCTGGCCATGGATGTGGCTCTGGCACTGGCCGCTCAGACCGTGTTTGGCGCTGCCAAGTTGGTTATGGAGAGCGGCGAGCATCCGGCGCTGCTGAGGGATAAGGTCTGTTCTCCGGGGGGAACCACCATCGAGGGGGTCAAGACCTTGGAGAAGAAGGGCTTGCGGGCCGCCTTGATGGAGGCCGTTAGTCGGGCGGCGCAACGCTCTCAGGAGTTGGGCCGTAAGTAACCCTGACTTCTGAATAAACCATGGTAAACAACGAACGCCGCCCGTAACGGGGCGGCGTTTTTTTTGGAAAGTGCTCAGCGGCTCAGATAAAGGTCCGCGGCGATCGCTAGGGCCGAGAGGACAAATATAATCAGATAATTGAGCCCCTCCTTGCTGTGATCGATGGAGGAGAGGATATAGTTGACGGCCTTCTGGTCTTCTATTTCGAGGCAGTTTTGGTTGACCTTGGTGATCAAATCCATGCCGCGGATAGCATTCTTGCGTTTACGGGTGATGCGATAGCGGTGCAGAAAGAATCCGCAATAGCCGAGTACTCCAGCGTACCAGATGGGGCGAAAAAGAGGCGGATAGAGAGCGTCGGCGATAAGTAGTACGCGGAAGCAGATGGAAGAAAACAGGCCGAGAACAAAAATAGTGTTGATAACGGACGCGGGTAATTCTTTGGGAGCATTCATTGTGGAGGTCGTTACCGAAGTTTGAGGCTGCCGGGCCGGTTTGCTGCAGAAGCTCAAAGAGGAACTTCTGTGGACAGAAACGTATATGGCTGCCAGGTTACTGTTGAGCCAGCTGTTGGCGGAAGAAGTCGCCCAGTTGCTGACGGAGAGTGTCTCGGGTCTTGCGATATGCAGCCATGATCTCTTCCTCACTGCCTTTGGTCTGGCTCGGATCGGTAAAGTTCATGGAGTGTCGTTTGACTCCGCCGAAGTAGAGCGGGCAATTTTTCTCTGCCTTGTCGCTCAGGGTGATGACGTAATCGAAAGGCTCCCGCTCATAGTGGCTGAGGCAGTTGGCAACCTGAGAGCCTAGATCGAGTCTCAGTTCGGCCATCACCGCTATGGCATGAGCACCGCGGGTATGCTTTGTCAATCCTGCAGAAACAGCCTGGAGGCGGTCACCAAAGTCAAAATTTATCAAAGCTGCAGCCATAGGGCTTAGGCAGGCGTTATTGGTGCAGAGAAACAGAGCGCGCTTTTTCCTGCGGACTTCGGTTTTTTGCTGTTGGTGAGCGCGGTTGATACTTTCGTAAAGGGCGATCTGTTCCGCCTGGGAAAGTTTACGCTGACATGATTTTGATTCGCCCAGACAGACGGAACAGCGAGTGTCAGTGCACCACAGGCATCGCCGACAGTCGGGGCAAGGATGTTTTTTTGGCATTGCCTACTCCCAGGAGGGTTTCGGACTTAACGGACCGAAACGAAAAATCGACTGTTCGAGAACAGATTGCCGAGAATTTGAGAGCGAATAGCAGGACTATTTGGCGAAAATTCCCGGGAATATGGGCCGAGCAGACGATTTTGCAGTCGGTGCATGGTAAGACCGATAGCCTCATTGCGATATTGTAGGCAGGCACAAATTGTTATGCAAGGAATTTCAAGCGGCTACGCAGATACCAGGCCTCGCATANNGACAGGAGTAGAAAGATCGCCAGGGCGACACCAGGAACGGTCGGTGTTTTGAGCATTAGAAATAGCCAGCAGGTGCATAGATAGGTGACCTTGCAGAGAGTGGCCCAGCTGAGAAAGCCAGTGCGGTGTTTGGCAGAATAGGCGCCGCGGTAGAGATAGATAACTCCTGAAACCGCAGGATAGAGGGCACAGATAGCCAGAGGCAGTGCGATGTAGTGGCGTAGCTCATCGTTCAGGCCCATTGCCTGACCCAACACCATGCGATTGAAAGGGTAGGCAATGGCCAGGGTGGTCAGCCCCATACCAAGGGCGACTCGTCGGTAAAATATCGTCAAGGTTTGATAATCTTCGCGCCCCTTGATCAAAGTTAAATAGGCCTGCTGCAGATTACGCATCGGGCCTGCTAGTAAAAAGATAAAGCCGCGAATAATGCCAAAGGCAGCCAGAGCTGGAGCGCTGTCGGGCAGGCGGCTGATGATGGCACTGATCAGGAGGGGCACGCTCTGCTGCATGGCCGAAGAAAAGGACAGGGGGAAGGCATAACGAAAGATATCCCCAAGGCTTTTTCCAAGCTCATCCGCACAGGGTGTATAGGTTTTCCAGGCAAACCAGACCATGAAGACTGTTTCCACAATGATACAAGCCAGCAAGCCAAAGGCGCCGATGGCGGCTCCATTGAACCACTGCCGGCCGAGCAGTAGAAAACCAAGCAGTGACAGGATCCGGATCAAGGTGGCTAGAGAAACCAAGCCGGTACGCCGGGCACGAATCACGATGCCTTGGCAGAGGCCCCGCAGTCCGGTGAAAAAGGGCAGAAATGTCAGGATGGCTAGTGCCGAGCGGGCTTCGTCAGCAATGGCCGGACTGACTCCAATCCATTGTTCAAATACCAGCTTGCCGAAGGGAGTATAGGCGACCAGAGCCAATAACACCGTAACATACAGGGCGACGGCCGCAACGTAGAGTCCGACCCCGAACAGGGAGCGTCGTCCGCGCACCAGAGCGATAGCAATGGTGTGGTTCTGGTACGCTGGCGAGGCTAGGCACAGGTGCAGCATGATAGCGATGGAAAAGCCGGCCAGAGTGAGGACCGGTTGGGCGAGTCGAGCCAAGGCGGCATTGATGAGGGAATGGGAGAGGCTCATCAACTGCACGTTGAGTAGCAGCGGAAAGAAAAAGAAGACGATCTCCCGCTGGGAGAGGCGATGGTCGGAATTTACCAAGGGTTTTCCGCAGGGAACAGGCGCAGCAAGTCGCCGGTTGTCTCGGCCAGATAATCGTACGTTAAACCATCGTCGTTGCCGTAGCCGAAGGCGCAGAAACAGGTTTTGACGCCAGCGGCCTGTCCGGCCCGCAGATCGGTATGGTGGTCGCCGATCATCACCGCGGTTTCCGGAGTACTCTCCAGTTCGCGCAGGGCCTGCAATACCGGTTGCGGATCGGGCTTTTTGGGCAGTCTACCGTTGCTTGCGATGATGGCACAGAAAAAGGCGTCGAGGCCAAGTTCGCAGAGAATAGCCAGGCTAAGATCATAGGGCTTATTAGTTACCACCGCCATCTTTCCACCCTGATGCTTTATGAGAAAGTTTTCGACGCCGGGCATGATACGGGTTTCATCCAGCAGGTGGGTTCGATAAAGGCTCAAAAAGCGCTGCACCTGTTGAGCAGAAAAGGCCTTTTCCGGCAATGTCCGACGGACCAGCATGGTGGCACCGTCTCCGATCTGTTGGGCAATTGTCTCTTGCAGTAATGGGGGCAGGGACAGTTCGCTGCGCAACAAATTGACAGCGGTTGCCAGATCGGGTAGGGAATCGATTAGTGTGCCATCGAGGTCAAACAGAAACGTGTCGGTCTTCATGGTTCCCTCCTGTGTTTGCAATTATCCTTTGAACCAAGATCCCAGCCAGGCTAAAGCGCCGGTCTCTTCTATCTTGTAATAAAGAATAACCGCTACGGCCAGAGGTGCCAGATAGCGAATCAAGAAATGCCAGATCGGATAGACCCAGCCGGCGCCGCCGGCAAGGAGTTCTTCTTTCTCTTCGCTGCCCTTCCAGAACCAACCGACATAAACGGCGATGAGCAGGCCACTGATGGGCAGCAGGTAGTTGGAGGCGATGAGATCCAATGAGTCGAAAAAGGTGCGCTCGCCGATCAGATGCCAGTTGGACAGGGTATTGTAGGAAAGAGCGGTGGGAATACCGACAGCAAAGGCCAGGCCAGCCAGAAAACTGGTGGCTTTTTTGCGGCCCCAGCCTCGCTCGTCGATCAAATAGGCAACCTGGGATTCAAGGAGAGAAATAGCGCTGGTCAAAGCGGCAAAGGACAACAGCAGAAAAAACAGAATGGCTAGAAGGTAGCCACCTGGAAGCTGGGAAAAAACCACCGGAATAGTTTTGAAAATCAGCCCCGGACCAGCGGCGGGTTCCATGCCGACGGCAAAGACTATAGGAAAAATCGCCAGGCCGGCCATCAGGGCGATGCCCGTGTCGAGCAGGGCCACCCGCAGGCTTGCCGCAAAGAGGTTCTCCTGCCGACTTAAATAGGAGCCGTAGGTGATCATGGCCGCCATGCCCA
>MAXT01000109.1:6075-6353 GCA_001751225.1 Desulfuromonadales bacterium C00003107
GGGCGAAACATGAAGGCCAGACCGGCACGAGCCCCCTCACTGAGCATGCCGTTGACAAATAGCAACAGTAGCAGAACGAATAGCAGGGGCATGAGGATCTTGCTCCAGCGCTCAATGCCTTTTTGCACCCCGCCAATGACGATCCCCAGGCAAAGGACGATGAACAGCAGGTGCCAGGCAATTTGCCGCGGTCCGTCGGCGATCAGGCCGCTGAACAGCCCTTCGACCACTTCTGGAGATTGGCCGCTGAAACTACCGGCCAGGGCTCGATAAACATA
>MAXT01000109.1:6384-7130 GCA_001751225.1 Desulfuromonadales bacterium C00003107
CCAGCGCTTAACCAGAAGGAACGCCGCCCTTCCAGTTTAATGAAGGCGCCGACCGCATCGCGTCGAGTGTGGCGGCCGATCATCAGCTCGGCCATCATGATCGGCAACCCGACCAGGGCAATGCAGATCAGGTAAACGAGGACGAAGGCGCCACCGCCGTTGAGGCCAGTGATGTAGGGGAATTTCCAGATGTTGCCGAGACCGACGGCGCTGCCGGCAGCGGCCAGAATAAAACCGAGACGGGAGGCCCACAGGGCCCGGGGTTGCTGCTCGCTCATGGTCTACCTTCAGATGCGGGTGCCGAAGATCGCCGAGCCGACACGAACCAGGGTCGCACCCTCTTCAATGGCCACCTCAAAGTCATGACTCATGCCCATGGAAAGTTCTTGCAGTTCGATGCCCGGAATTTGGCGGGCTTTCATAATCTCAGTTAGCTGCTTCAACCGCCGAAAATAGGGCCGGACCTCTTCAGGATCGTCTAGATAGGGGGGGAGAGCCATCAAGCCGCGAATATGCAGGTTGGGCAGCTCCGTCACCTGTCTCAGCAGTTGTTCTAGTTCCGCCTCGCCGGCCCCCGACTTGCTCGATTCGGCGCCAAGGTTGAGTTGAATGAGGATATTGGCCACCTGGTCGATTTTGGCCCACTGGCGATTGATCTCCTGGGCCAGGGACAGCCGGTCGACGGAGTGAATCAGATTGACCTTGCCGCGCAGGTATTTGACTTTGTTGGTCTGCAAGCCGCCGAT
>MAXT01000110.1:0-461 GCA_001751225.1 Desulfuromonadales bacterium C00003107
ATCTTTGCCCGACGGGCTCATACCCGTGATGGCAAGGTGCAGGTCGAGTTGGCTCAGTTGAAATATATTCTGCCCCGACTGAGCGGGCGTGGGATCGCTCTTTCCCGGCTTATGGGCGGTATCGGTGGGCGGGGGCCGGGGGAGACCAAACTCGAAATTGACCGGCGGCGAATTCGCGACCGTATCACTCGTTTAGAGCGGGAACTTAAAGGCCTTTCTCGAGGACGCTTGCAACGCCGTAGTCGGCGGGCCAAAGCCGGCGTGCCCATTGTCTCCATCGTTGGCTATACCAACGCTGGAAAATCGACACTGCTCAATGCCCTGACCCAGAGCCAGGTTTTGACGGAAAACCTGCTTTTTGCCACCCTCGATACGGCTACCCGGCGCCTGCGGTTTCCTCAGGAGCGGGAAGTGATCATCACCGACACGGTCGGTTTTATTCGTAAGCTGCCGCCTAGCCT
>MAXT01000110.1:492-2510 GCA_001751225.1 Desulfuromonadales bacterium C00003107
TAATCCACGATTTGAGGAGCAGGTCGCCGCGGTGGAGCGAATTTTGCTAGACTTGGAGCTAGATCGAATTCCTCGATTGTTGGTTTTTAACAAGATCGACCTTTTGCCGGCCGATGAAGCAGCGGCTCTGTGCCGTCGTTTCGGGGCCTTGCCCATTTCAGCTATGGATCGAAAAAGTTTTGAACCATTGCTGGAAGTGCTTGAAAAGCGTTGCTGGCCAGATTCTGAAGGGGATACTGGGAACTAAAGTTCTTGAGCCCTGACCGGTTGGTCGGTTGCTAGTGCATTACCCATAGGAGGTTATTGTGGCCCGGATCTACCTGGTGGCCCTATCATTGTGTCTGCTCGCCGGTTGCGCGGTCGGCGAATTCCGCTGGCCCGGTGGCGCTGAGACGTCGGACGCCGAAGCACCGCAGGCAGATCGGGCGATAGAGCCCGCTGTCTTGGCAGAGCCTGCAGAGTCTCAATCCCTTGTCCCTGCTTCGGAGGCAGCCATGACCGACTTGGCGCCTTTGGCCGAAGAAGGTGACACGGCGCCCATGGATGCTGAGACCCTGGAGGACCTGGCCTTGCTGACCGGGGCCGATTTGTCCGCTCCTGAAGATGAGGGCCAGACCGTGGTCGAAGAAGCGGTCTCCTTTGATCTGCCGATGGTGGAAAACGCCAAGGTTCGCTATTTTGTCGATTATTATAGCGGCCGCGGCCGACACGGTTTTCGTCGTTGGCTGGAACGCTCGGGCCGCTACTTGCCTATGATGCGGGAGATCTTTGCCGAGCAGGGCCTGCCCCTCGATCTGACCTATCTGGCGATGATCGAATCTGGTTTTAATCCCCGGGCCTGTAGTCGCGCCAACGCCGTCGGCCCCTGGCAGTTCATGGCCAGTACCGGGGGGAATTACGGCCTCAGCAACGACTGGTGGCGGGATGAACGGCGGGACCCCCTCAAATCGACCCGGGCTGCGGCCCGTCATTTAAAGGATCTGCACCAGCGTTTTGACGGGGATTGGTATCTGGCCATCGCTGCCTACAATGCCGGTCCCGGCAAGGTGGGTCGGGCGATTAAGAAATCCAACAGCCGCGATTTCTGGCAGCTGTGCCGAGGCAGTTATCTGCGCAAAGAAACCAAGAATTATTTGCCGAAACTGCTGGCCGTGTTGTTGATTGCCAAGGAACCGGAAAACTACGGATTTAACGACCTGCAATACCAGCCCGCCTTGGCTTTTGATATTACCGAACTGCCCAGCTCAACGGATCTCGATATTGTGGCCCGGCTGTGTGGTGTTTCCTACGAAGAGATCGTGGCTCTAAATCCCGAACTGAAGCGCTGGTGTACGCCACCCAGCCTGCCGAATTACCAGGTTCGCCTGCCGGCCGGTCAGACGACCTCCTTCACTGAAAAATACGCGAAGATTCCGGCCGAGAGGCGGGCCAATTACCGCCGCCATCGGGTCAAATCGGGGGACACTCTGATCGGTATGGCCAAGCGCTACGGTATTCGCAGCAAGGACATCGTGGTCCTGAACAATATTCGCAAACCTCGCGCACTGCGGGTTGGTCGCGATCTCATCCTGCCGCTGCGGCCTGGGGCTACCCTGCCAGCGGATGTGCTGGAAGAGGGCTATGACCGGACCCGCCAATCGCGATATAAAATTCGTAAGGGTGACAGCCTGTGGACCATTGGCCGCCGATTTGACGTTTCGACCAGCCAACTGTGCGCCTGGAACGGCATTGGTAAGAAAACCATTCTTAAGCCTGGTAAGATTTTGCGCGTGGCCGGCAGTTCCAAGGTTTCCAGTCGTGGACGGCAGAAACTGATTTACCAGGTTCGGCCCGGCGATACCCTCTGGGATATCGGTCGGCGCTATGACCTTAAGACCGGCGATATCATGCGCTGGAACCGGCTCAGCAACAAGCACGTCCTGCGTCCCGGTGATCGCCTGACTCTGCTGGTAAAGCCGGACCGGCAGGGATAGTTTTTGACATTTAATCGGCGGATTGCTAAACTTCCGGCGCCCCGT
>MAXT01000110.1:2534-10690 GCA_001751225.1 Desulfuromonadales bacterium C00003107
CTACGCGCAATCCCTGGCCTCGGTTCGGCCTGTCCGTTAGAGAAAGGATGTCCCTTCCATGATCAATCTCGGCATTTCGCTGGCGGTATACACCCTGTTTTTTTTGGCCTTGAATTTTGGCGCAGGGCTTTCACTCATCTATTCCGCTTTAATCTCTTTGCTCGGTTTCGCTGGCAGTTTTTATCTGCTCAGTCGGCGCACCTCCAAACAACTAACAGTCCTTATGGAAGGGGTGCAGCGGGATATGCAGGCCGGTCGGGCCGATAAGGCGGTAAAAAGCCTGCAGGCTGCCTACCCACTGGGGAAGTGGCAGTTTTTTGTCACCGCCCAGATCGAGGCCCAGATCGGTTCGATCCTTTACCTTAAACGGGACTTCGCTCAGGCCTTCGATCATCTGAAAAAGGGTTTCAGCCGCCACTGGGTGGCCATGGCCATGCTGGCCATCTGTTATATGAAACGCAACAAGCCGGAGCAGATGAAAGCCGCTTTTGAGAAGTGCGTGGCCGCCACCAAAAATGAGTCCTTGCCCTGGGCCCTGTATGCCTACTGTCTCGAAAAGGTCGGTCAACGGAGCAAGGCCATTGAAGTGCTGGAAAAAGGGATCAAAAAAGGTGCTGCCGACGATACCCTGCTGGCCAACCTGGGGGCGCTTCAAGAAGGTAAGAAGATGAAGATGAAGGGTTACGGCGATCTTTGGTACCAGTTTCACCTGGAAAAGCAGGGTGCCATAATAAAGCAGCAGACCAAGGCCGCGCAGGGCCGGCGTAAAACCGTGAGACGCTGATCTTGGCCAAGCGCACTAAGAAGCAAAAAACAAAAGATTTCCAGAATAGTCCTTTTAAGGGCTTGAAAGGTGTAGCGGTGGCCGTAGACAAGGTTGCTGCCGAGAAGAATCCGGAGCCGCTGTCGACCAGCGAACCGCTGCTGGAGGATGATGCCACGGCCTTTGAACGGGAGATGGCGCTGTTGGGGGTTAATCCTCAGGCACAGGAAGATCGGCAGCAGGAGGTCGAGCCAATTCTCACCGATCTCGCAGCAGAGAGGCAAGAAAAGACCGTCGAGTTAACGGATGACGAATTGTTTCTGGACTCTCTTGGGAAGATGGACAGTGTCTTTTGTGATGAGATTCCGCAGGCTGAAGAGGCTGCTGCAGCCCCGCGACGCATGCGGCAATTGCGCCAGGGCAAGCTGGCTCCTGAGGCAAAACTCGATCTGCATGGTCTTAATCGCCAGGAAGCGCGGGAGAAGGTGCGGTTTTTCCTTGAAGATGCAACCTTTAACGGCTTCAAGACAGTTTTGATTATTACCGGTCGGGGCAAAGGCTCCTCTGCTGGACCGGTGCTGCGGCAGTTTATGGAAAGTTATTTATCCAGCGACGCACGAGCCTGGGTCGTGGAATGGGGGCGGGCACCTGCCCGCTACGGCGGCGAGGGGGCTTTGGTGGTGTTCCTCAAGGGGCGTCGGCAAGGCTAGCGGTTGGTCGTATCGATCTGAATATCATGAACAAAGGCCGGAGCATTTATTGCTCCGGCCTTTGTTGTTGGGCTATTCGGCGTCGGTTTCTTTAGCCTTTTGGTTTTCTTTGACAGCAGGTTTTTTGCGCTGCTTGGTCTGGGCCTCTGTCTTGTCCTTGGTAGCCGTCGCCGGCTCTTCGGCAAGCGGTTTTTTGCGGGGCCGGCCGCGGCGTGCTGGCTTCTTTTTAGCTTCGGCTGCCGCCGGTTCTTTTTCTGGAGTGACAACCTGCGAGGGTTCAACCTTAGCCGCTGCTGTTTGCGGTGTTTGTTCTATGGCTTCGGCCGTTGGTTTTTTTGCGGCCGGTTTGCGGGTGCGACGTCGTTTTGGTTTTTCCTCGGTCTTGTCCTTGTCGTCTTTTGGCTCTTCGACGGCACTGGCTGGCGGTGCTGTTTGAGCGGGTTGCTCTTTATCCGCTGGCTTTTTTGCTGAAGGTGAGCGGCGCCTACGGGGTGTTTTGGGCTTGGGCGTTTCTGCTTCGGGCGCCGAAACGACTTCTTCTACTTTTTTCGGATCAGCAGGTTCGGCAGCCTGTTCGCTTATCGCTTCTGGTGTCTTTTCAGTCTGTGCTGCCTTCTTGGCTGCTGCCGGTCTGCGGCGGCGCGGTTTTGGTTTTGGTTTGGTGCTCGTTGGCTCGTCTGCGACCGGTGTGGCCGGTTCGCTGGTAGACGGTTGAGGTGCAAGCTGTGCAGGGCTTTGTTTTTCCGTCACAGGTTGCTCCGTTGGCACGGTGGGTGTTCCCACTGTGTCGGCTGCCACGGGTTGGTTGTCTACAGGTGCCATTACCACCGGGCTACTGCCAGTGTCCTGTTGCTCGACTGAGGGCTGCGTAGTCGCTGGTTCGCTCTCCTGGTCGCTTGTTTCATTAGCCTGGTCGGCGGTTGCCTCGGCCGGCTTGCGTCGCCGCCGTGGCCGACGGCGTTTTCGGCTGCTGGGGCGGGGGCTCGTTTCAGCCTCGGCCTCCGAATCGGCAGCTTCATCCACGCTGGCATCCTTTTCCGCTGGGCTTTCGGCCCGCCCTGAGGAAGCTTCGACGTAGTTTTGGGTGGATTTTTGTTCTTCCTTTTCACGGCGAAGAAATTCCACCTCAAGTTGGCCGTTGGTCAACTCGGCGCAACCTCTGATGTAAATGGTCGCATTATATTGCTGCTCGAGGCGATTCAGTTCGGCGCGTTTGTTGTTTAGCAGGTAATCTGCCACATTCAGAGGAACCTGTCCCTCCACTCGGCCGATCTGACCCTTGGCCATGCCGGCGGACAACCTGCGTACAAAGTTCAGGGCCTGAGCCTCAGCGCTTTTGATGCGGCCGCTGCCATCGCAGTGAGGGCAGGGCAGATAGGAAGCTTCCGCGAGGGCGGCCTTAATACGTTGCCGGCTCATTTCCAGCAGGCCGAATTGACTGATGCGACCAACGGAAACACGGGCTTTGTCGTTTTTGAGAGCGTCTTTGAGGCATTTTTCCACATCGCGGATATGCTTGCGGTCCCGCATGTCGATGAAGTCGATGACGATCAAGCCGCCGAGGTCACGGAGTCGCAGCTGCCTGGCGGCTTCGGCGGCCGCTTCCATATTCGATTTAAAGGCGGTCGCTTCCACGCCCTTTTCCGTCGCCATTTTTCCCGAGTTAACATCGATGGCGACCAGTGCTTCAGTGCTGTCGATAACGATGGACCCGCCGGATGGCAACGGAACCTTGTTGCGGTGGAGGGCTTCAATCTGTTCTTCGATCTGATAGCGGGAGAAAATCGGCCGCCGCTCCTGGTGCAGTTTCACCAGTTGGGCATACTCCGGCATGACCTCCTGAAAAAAATCTTTGCCTTCCTGTGCTACCTTGGGATCGTCCACCAGCACTTCGTCGATATCAGGGCTGAAGTAGTCGCGGATCAAGCGAATGACCAAGTTTGACTCTTTGTAGACCAGTGCCGGTGCTTTGACCTGTTTTCCCAGTTCGCAGATTTTTTCGTAGACACGCAGCAGATAGTCGACGTCTCGTTTGAGTTCGGTCTTCTTCTGGCCGATGCCGGCGGTCCGGACGATATAGCCGATATTCTCCGGCAGATCCATGGAGTTCATGGCTTGCTTGAGTTTTTTTCGAGTCGATTCCTGCTCTATCTTGCGGGAGATGCCCTTGGTGTCGCTTTCCGGCATCAGCACCATATAACGACCTGGCAGGGACAGAAAGGTGGTCAAAGCGGCGCCTTTAGTGCCCCGCTCCTCCTTGACGACCTGCACCAGCAGTTCCTGGCCACGACGCAACATGTCGTTGATGCGCGGCCGGCCCTTGGTCTCGCTGTTAGGGTCGGTTTTGTGGAAGGACGGATGGATCTCGCCGATCTGCAGGAATCCGGGCCGCTCTCCACCATAATCGACAAAGGCCGCCTGCAGACCGGTTTCTACCCGGACCACGACCGCCTTGTAGACATTGCCTTTGGTCTGTTGTTTTCCTGTGATTTCAATATCGAGTTCGCTTAGTACACCGTCCTCGACGATGGCTACCCGGTGCTCTTCCGGATGGGTAGCATTGATCAGCATCTTTTTACTCATGTAGGTCCTTTCGGCCGCTCCGCAGAGCAACCATCAAAATGAAATGCGGCCAGGCATAATCCTGCCGGTTCGCCCGGGGTCCTGGGCCGAACAGCCACACCTTTTGTCGGTGAAGCGGTCTGACGGACCCGTACGGGGAAAGTCGTGTGTTGCTGTGTTCAACTCTAAAAACTCTGTATAAGGCACCGGGTTGAGTTGGTTCGTGATATCGAACCATTCCTTCTTAGTGCGGTGCTAAAACCCTTGCGGGCTGTCTGCCGGATTGGTCCAGAATCTCGCTAAAGATCTTGACGGATGCTGGCGAGACCATAGAATGGTCTGCTCAACATCGTTCTGACAAAGGACTCTTTTCTTAGATTGTTTAAGGAAGCGATAGTAAAAGTTTTCAGTCGGGTTCAACCGTTACTGGCTTTTACAGGCTGTCCTGATCCTTTGTTAAACACTTGCAACTATAGCAGAAAGTGTTGTTCCTGGATAGCAGAAACTGTGGCTATTGGTCGCTGCTAAGGCGTATTTGAAGGTTTTTTCACTGCGAAGCTTATGCTATAAAGAAAAGCTATGTTGCAATTACGAGAGATTATCAAAAATTTTGCCGATCGAAGGCTCTTTGCCGGTATCAACTGGCATATTCGACCAGAAGACCGCATCGGTTTGTGCGGTGAAAATGGTGCTGGCAAGTCCACTCTGCTGCGCCTTCTGGCCGGTCAGGTTCAGGCCGACGACGGTGTGCTACAGATGGCCAGGGGGACTACCTTTGGCTATTTGCCTCAGCAGGGCTTGGAGCACCAAGGTCGCAGCCTGTTTGATGAGGTGCGTTCCGCTCTCGGTGAATTGACCGCCATGGAGCAGGAGATGCGCACTCTGGAGCAGGAGATGCGCGACGGCGCCAACGACGAGCGTATGGCGCGTTACGCCCATCTAGAGGAGGCCTTTCGTCAGCGGGGCGGCTATACCCTCGATACGGAAATCGCCAAGGTACTGGACGGTCTCGGTTTTGCCAGCGACGACCGCGATCGCCCCTGCGAGCATTTTTCCGGCGGCTGGCAGATGCGTATCGCTCTGGCCAAGCTGTTGCTGCAGCGGCCTAATTTGCTGCTTCTTGACGAGCCGACCAATCATCTCGATCTGCCGGCCAGGGACTGGCTGGAGGATTACCTGGCCAGCTACCCCTATGCCGTGGTGCTGGTATCCCATGATCGCTTTTTTCTTGATCGGGTGGTTGGCCGCATTGTCGAGATTTGGAATGGCGACCTGACCGAATACCCCGGGAATTACAGTCGTTACCTGGAGGAGCGCGAGCGTCGGGTGACGGCTCTGCGTGACGCCAAGCAGCGGCAGGACGAAGAGGTCGGCCGCATTGAGGCCTTTATCAGCCGGTTTCGCTATCAGGCCAACAAGGCCTCTCTGGTTCAGAGCCGGATCAAGCAGTTGGAGCGTATCGAGCGGATTGTGGTGCCGCCGCTGCGTAAGCGAATCGCTTTTCAATTTCCGGCGCCGCCTCGCAGTGGTCGTGCGGTGCTAGAACTTAAGGGGGTAGAGCACGGTTACGATGCCCTACGGGTCCTGGCCGATGTCAACCTGACCGTTGAGAGGGGCGAGCGAATCGCCCTGGTGGGTGCCAACGGCGCCGGCAAGTCGACATTGATGCGGCTATTGGCCGGGGTTGAACAGGCGCGGCAGGGGGCCCGCAACGAAGGTCATCAGGTGCTGCAAGCTTATTTCGCTCAGGATCAGGCGCGAACCCTGGACGGTAGCAAGACAGTGCTAGAGCAGATCACCTCGTCCGCGCCTTTCGATATGGTACCCAGGGTACGGGATATTCTCGGCTCCTTTTTGTTCTCCGGCGACGATGTGTACAAGCCAGTGGAGGTTCTGTCCGGCGGTGAACGCAACCGCCTGGCGCTGGCTCTGCTGTTGCTGCGGCCGGCCAACCTGCTGCTGTTGGATGAGCCGACCAACCATCTGGACCTGCAGTCCAAAGAGGTTCTGCTCGCTTCACTGCGCAGTTTTCCCGGTACACTGGTCTTTGTTTCCCACGACCGTTACTTCGTCGATGCTCTGGCGACCCGCGTACTGGAAGTTGCAGGGGGGGAGGTTACTTCCCATCTCGGCAACTACGAAGACTTTTTACGAGCCAAGGCGGCTGCTGGCGACGATAGTCATTCGGCTCTGCGGGTCGAACAGGCGGTTGACGAAGGTCCCGCCAGCGACTGTCAGACTGCCAACGAAAACCAGCTGTCCTATGCCGAACGCAAAGAGCTCAAGCGGCAGGAGCGCCGCCGGCAGAAGGACTTGGCTGAAATCGAGTTGCGTATCGAATCTCAGGAAAAGGAGCTGGCTGGGCTGGAGGAGGCCATGGCCGACCCGACCCTCTATCAAGACGCTAGCCGTTGGCGAGAGATCAGCGATCAGCATGCTCGCTTAAAGGGCGAGCTCGAGACCCATTATCAGCAGTGGGAAGACTTGCAATTGGCGGAATCGGCCTGACGGGTGTTTCCTCTTTGTCGGTTACTGGAAACAGCCTAACGATGTGGGGTGGATCCCTCGAGTGATGTCATAGGGGGGAGCGGCTAAAAATCTAACAAGTTCCTTCACGTAGTGGCATTTATATGTTTCGGTTCAGAAAGGTGTCTGTAAAGAATGTGGTTGCCGCGGGGGAAATTGATCAAGGATGAGTTCAACCCGGTGCGCATGAACTGGCTGGAGGCTATTCATAAGCTTCAGACGGGGCGCTTCTCCGGGTATCTGAGTTGCAGAGATCTGCACGGTCGAGGAGTGGTTTTGTTCGTCGGTGGCCAGTTGGTGGCGGTTTGCTTTGACGGAGAGGGTGAGCACCTGACCGATCAGGAGGCTTTTGTCCGAATCTTTGACCGTTCTCTGTCCGGTGATACTATGCTCTGCATCTATCACCTCTCCCAGCCGTTGGCTTTGCAACTGTTTGGGGTGATCAGCGGAGAGATGCTCTTTGCCGCTCAGCAGTTGCAATTGCTCGACATTCCCCACCTGTTACATACCCTAAAACATGACCGTTTTAACGGTTGTTTACGTGTCTGTGCCGCCGAGGATGTGGCGCTGATCTTTTTTCAGCAGGGCAACCCTTTCGGTTTTTTTCACGACGGCGGTACCGATCTGGTGCAGGATGCTGAATTAAGCGAATCCGTCGCCTGGCAGCCGGGGGCTTCGGTGGATATCATTGCTGGACAAAGCGAGTTGTCAGATAACCTGCCCGATCTCATGGAATCGCTGGATCTGCCGGCCTGCTGGCAGCAGGCGGTAGCCAAGGCAGCGCAGGGTCGTTGATGGAGCGAGCAACCGTCATTTCCACCCCTGAGGACAATTTGGTTCCAATAGCCGCGGGTAGATATCCTTTCTGGCAGTGGTAGCCTTTGCTGAAGAGGCTCTTGTATTCTACACACAGGCAGAGGAGGGCTCTATGAAACATGAAACCTTCGGCCGCATGGAATTGCTGCAGGGCGATATTGCCTGCCTCCAAGTGGATGCCATCGTCAATGCGGCCAACTGTTCCCTTCTCGGTGGTGGCGGCGTGGACGGGGCCATTCATCGAGCGGCGGGTCCGCAACTGCTGGCTGAGTGTAAAACGCTGAACGGTTGCGAAACGGGCCAAGCCAAGATCACAGCCGGTTACCAGCTGCCGGCACGACATGTTATTCATACCGTCGGTCCCGTCTATCGCCAGCGGCTACAGGATCCGCAGCTCCTGGCGGCTTGCTACCAAAACAGCTTGAAGCTGGCCGCGGCTCACGGTCTGAAAACGGTGGCCTTTCCCGCGATCAGCTGTGGGGTTTACGGTTACCCACCGGAGAAGGCCTGTGCCATTGCGGTGGATACCGTCAAAGCTTTTTTGCAACAAGACGACGGTCTGGAAAAGGTGCAGTTCGTTGTTTACGCTGACGAAATCTATCGACTCTACCATGAATATCTGACGGCTAACGGCCATTGAACTTTTGCCTGGCGCAGAAGCTGGTTATTTAATTGGGCAATGATGGAGCCATGAAACTACTTCTTCTCGAACCCTATTTTACCGGCTCGCATGCTGCTTGGAGTGAAGAGTACGCCGCTCGAAGTCGACATCAGGTGGA